>JAUVPB010000073.1 GCA_030598925.1 Actinomycetes bacterium | reverse complement strand
TGCGGACGGGCGTTCTCTCCGCGGCAGCTCTGGCTGTGGCCCAACGCTCGAATCTCCGTCATGGGAGGGGAGCAAGCTGCGACCGTCCTCTCGATGGTCGGTCGTGCCGACCCTGAGGAGGTGCGTGAAACGTACGAAGCCGAAGGCAACCCCTACTACTCGACGGCACGACTCTGGGACGACGGCGTGATCGACCCACTGGATACGAGAAGAGTCCTCGGCCTCGGAATCGCCGCCAGCACGAACGCACCGATCGAACCGACCCGGTTCGGCGTCTTCCGCATGTAGCGCCTAGGGTGCCGCGGCTGCCTCGAGGGCATCGACCGCCTCACGCTCAGCTCGGGTGAGGGCGCGTAGCGGCCGCCGGACGGTCTCCTGGATCGGGACCCCGCGCCGCTCGAGCACGCGTTTCATGGCTGCCTGAAACGGGTATTGCGAGAGCGAATCGCGAAGCCCCGCGAGCACTCCGTGTGACTCCTCGGTCGGCTCGCCCACGTGCCGGACCACGAGTTCCGGGAAGCCAGCCGCTAGCCCGGAGACGGCGCCAACCGCACCGTGGGCCAGCGCGTCGCGGATCAACGCCTCGGGACCGCAGAAGGCGTCGAGACCGAGCGTCAGGTACGGCGCGTGCTTCGCCCACGGCGCCGTGGAGACCTTGATCCCACGCAGGTTGTCGAGGTCCTGCTGCAACCGCTCGATCACACCGAGGGGTAACGCGTAGCCCGCACGGGCCTCGAACTCATACAGGTAGAAGTCGACCGGAGCGCACGCGCGCCCGATTTCGTGGAAATGGTCGACCAGAGCGAACTCGTCATACGCGAAGTACGGCGGACCGATCGCGGCCACACCGCTTACACCGAGCGTGGCAGCGTGCTGAGCGAGCCGCACGGACTCGGCGGTGGTCATGGCGCCAACGTGCACCGCGAGGTCGATGCTGCCGGCGGTCGCCTCGATGAACGCGGATGCGACCTGCTCACGCTCGGCGGCGCCCAGCAGGATCCCCTCGCCGGTCGTCCCGAGCGCGAGGATGCCGTCGATGCCGCCCTGCCGCAGGAAGTCGACGACGGCCGGAACGGCCTCGAGGTCGAGTTCGGCGCCATCCTCACGCAGTGGCGTGACCGACGCGGCAAGCGTCCCGTGGATCACGCCGCAACTGTAACTAGAGTGCGAGGCCATGAGTACGGTGCTCGTCGAGCAGCGTGGCCAGGTGCTCCACGTGGTCATGGCGCGTCCGGAACGCCGCAACGCCTTCAACGCAGAGCTGATCGAGGAGCTCCAAGTCGCGTTGGCAGACGTCGGCGATGCCCGAGCAGTTGTCCTGAGCGGCCAGGGTGGCAGCTTCTCGGCAGGAGCCGATGCTGATTGGATGAGATCGTCCGTCGACCTCACGTACGAGGAAAACTGCGCCGACGCGGAGCGGTTCCGGCTGATGCTGCAGACTCTCGACGAGTGCCCGGCGCCGACTATCGCCCGGGTGCACGGCCACGCCATGGGTGGCGGGGCCGGCCTGGCCGCGTGTTGCGACATCGCACTCAGCGCACCTGACACGGTTTTCGCGTTCTCAGAGGCAAAGCTTGGTTTGGTTCCCTCGGTCATCTCGCCGTTCGTGATCGCGCGGATCGGGACGACGTACGCGCGCCGCTACTTCGTGACAGGTGAGCGCTTCAGCACCGAGGCTGCAGTCGCTATGGGCCTCGTCCACGGGACACCCGACGATCTCGACGCCACCGTCGACGGCGTCGTTGCCGAGATTCTCACTTGCGGGCCCGAGGCCTCGCGGACGGCGAAGCGGATCGTGCGCGAGCGGCCACAGGGAACGGCCACATCAGAGCTCATCGCAACTGTCCGGTCCACACCGGAGGCGCAGGAGGGGCTCCGCGCGTTCCTCGAGAAGCGAGCGCCGAGCTGGCGCGCCTAACCCATGCCACTCTTCGAGCGCGTCCTCGTCGCCAACCGGGGAGAGATCGCCGAGCGGATCTTCCGTACATGCCGACGGCTTGGCATCGCCACCGTCGCGGTCGCGCCCGCCGACGACAGTGACGGTTTCCACACCCGTGACGCGGACGCCGTCGCCCCGATCAGCTCATACCTTGCGGCCGACGAGATCGTCGCCGCAGCCCGCGCAACCGGCGCGAGCGCGATCCACCCCGGGTACGGCTTCCTCGCCGAACAGGCCGGGTTCGCGGGCGCCGTCGAGGACGCCGGCCTCGTGTTCGTTGGTCCCCCGCCCGCTCCACTCCGCCTGGCCGGCGACAAGCTCGCGGCCCGTGAGCTCGCCGTTAGCTCGGGCGTCCCGGTACTGCCAAGCGGGCACCCAGACGAGATCGGTTACCCGCTGCTCGTCAAGGCGGCCGCCGGGGGCGGGGGTCGCGGGATGCGGCTCGTCCGCGATCGGGACGAGCTCGACCCGGCCGTCGCGGCGGCGAAGCGAGAAGCAGCCGGAGCCTTTGGTGTCGACAGCGTCTACTTCGAACGCTACGTCGACGGAGCACGGCACGTCGAGGTCCAGCTCCTCGCGGATTCACACGGAGAGATCCTCTCTCTCGGGGAGCGTGACTGCTCTGTCCAGCGCCGCCACCAAAAGCTGATCGAGGAGTGTCCGAGCCCGGCGATCTCACCGGAGCAGCGCGAGCGACTCGCGATTCTGTCTACGACGCTCGCGCGGGCCACTGGCTACCAGAACGCGGGCACCGCCGAGTTCCTCATCTCACCCGACGGCGAGATCGCGTTCATCGAGTTGAACGCCCGCCTCCAGGTTGAGCATCCCGTCACCGAGGCCGTGTGGGGGATCGATCTCGTCGAGTGGCAACTCCGCATAGCTGCCGGCGCCCACCTCGATCTGCAGGCAACGCCGCAGGGCCACGCCATCGAGGCGCGCGTCTACGCTGAACATCCGGTCACGTTCCTGCCCGAGACCGGCACCGTGCGCTCGCTCTCGGTCCCAACCGGCGTTCGCGTCGATCTCGGCATCGCCGAGGGCGACCGCATCGCGGCCAGCTACGAACCGTTGATGGCCAAACTCGTGATTCATGCAGATGATCGGCCAGGGGCACTCTCGGAGCTCGAGCGTGCTCTCCGCGAGACGTCCGTCCGGGGGGTCGTGACCAACCTTCCTCTACTCCGCTGGCTGGCCGGCCACAGCAGCATGCGAGACAGCAGGATCGCGACGGATTTTTTCGCCTTTCACCGGCCACTGGAGAGAGAGCCGACCGTACTCGAGCCCTGGGACGGCTACTTCCGACTGGACTCCCGTTCGACGCAGCCACCGGCACCCGTCAGGTTGCCAGGTGCCGGCGAAGGTAATCCGTCAGCCCGCGTTGTCCACGGCGATGGGACTGCGACGCTCGTCGTTGCGCCGATGCCAGGCACCGTGCTCGAGATCCTCGTCGCGCCGGGACAGCACGTCGCTGAGCGTGAGACGCTCATGGTGCTGGAAGCGATGAAGATGGAGACGCCGGTGACCGCTCCGTTCGCGGGGGCGGTCACGCGCGTCGCCGCGGCGGTCGGCGAGCAGGTAACCGCCGGAACCGTTCTCGTCGAACTCGGCATCTGAGGCGCGGCGATCAGGTCCGGGCGCACGGTCGACTCGACCTCGCAGCTCTGGCCTGACGCTCTACCCGTGGCTATGACAGTCGCGCGCGAAGCGCGGCCAGCGCCGCCGGCTCAGGCTCGACGCCGGCCTCGGCCAGCGCAGCCTCCAGATCGGCGAGAACTTCGCGCCGATAAGCAGCGTCTTGCCGAGCTCGTTCGACCAAACTGTCGAGACTCTCACGCAGAAGCGGCAGCTCCTGAGCCGCCTCCGTCCAGCCCTGTGGCGCAGGCGGAAGCGCCGCGAGCAGAGCCGCGACTCGTTCTTCGCTGAGCGTTCTCTCGTTGCTGATGTCCATGCCGACTAGACGTTCATCCCTCCGGGTTTCTTCCCGCCTCGTCGAGGAGATCGCGAAGCCGCTTCAGGCAACGCGAGATCCGGCTCGCCACCGTGCCTCCTGGCAAGGCCAGCCTCTCCGAGATCATTCGGTAGCTCTCGTCGCGGGCAAAGAAGGCGTCGAGAATGTCCTGGCACTCGGGCGAAAGTGCCGCGAGGGCCTCTCTGACGAGGAGTGCTTCGTCGAGCTGCTCGAGGGTCGCGTCGACCTCGGCTGTGTCGCCCAACGCACTCGTGTCTGGTCGGCGGGCGCGTATGTGGTCGATGCAAAGGCGGCGAGTCATCTGCGCAAGCCAGGGGCGGATCGCAGCGTCGTCACGGAGCCGGTCGAGCCGTTCGTACGCCCGCGCAAAGACCTCCTGAAAGACGTCTTCGGCCTCTTCCTGCCCGAGCCGATAGCCCTGCGAACAGATCGCGTAGACATAGCGGGAAAAACGGTCGACGAGAACGCGCCACGCGTCAGCGTCCCCCGCTCGGCAGCGTGCAACCAAGCCAGCGTCTGATTGCTCGATCAGGGTCACCATTCACATATAAGCGTAAAGCGTGGCAGCTCTGTACGCGCCGGCGTGGCTGCGCGAAGCGCCGATGGAAGAAACTGCCCCCGCATCACGTCTTGTGGTCGGAGGTAGTGTGGATCACAGAGTCGAATGGGAGGATCGTCGTTCGTCGAGTACGAACGACGGCGCATTGCGTCGCGCCGGGGGGTGGCGTGCCGCGCGAGCGTCTCGACGTGTGCTGCGGTCGTCGAGCTCGAACGTTGCGCGGAGTCCTCACACGGACCGGGCAAGCGGCGCCCGCTCCAAGGCTGAGTGATCTACTGAACTGCGGCGAATGCGCGAGCGGAGGCGGCTTCGGCGGCCTCCGCTGCGCGTTGTGCCCGGCCGAGCATCTCGTCGCCTTCCGTCACGCCGAGATTGACACCAACGATGTGTGCCGCGGCCCGAGCTGCAGCATGGGCGACGGCGACGGCCGCAGCGGCATCTGCCGCGACGGCCGGGTTGCCGAACTGCGCAGTGTCGGCGGCGAGCTCGGCGACATCAGCGGCCGACTCCGCAATGCGAAGTGGAACAACAGCAGCGGCGTTGAGCGCCGCAGCGAGCTCGCGATCACGCTCCGGTTGATCGGCCGCCGGCCCTAGCTCCTCCGAGCTGCCGACGCCTCGAATGCTCTGAAGTGCCCGAAGATAGGCTGCGGCGTCTTCTTGGGCGAGCGGCCGGAGCCGGTCCTGCAGCAGTCGAGCCTGCGCGGCCGTGGCGGGCGCCAGCTCCCAGTGGTCGGTCGAGAGCCGCGCGGTCATGACGGCCAGCGCCGCGGCCAGCGTCGCCGCAAGAGCGGCGACCGATCCGCCAGCCGGTACGGGCTCCGATGACGCTACGAGCTCGATCAGCTCCTCGACCGTGACGCTGAGGTAGTCAGGCACTGCGTCGCCGGGCCCGGTGGCTTCCGAGCGCTGGGCGCCGTCAGCCATCGCTAGAAGAGCTGCTTGAGCTTCAGTGCGAGCGTCATGTCTCCCTCGATCTTCAGCTTGCCGAGCATCACCGCAGTGGCAGGATTCTGCTTGCCACGGACGATCTTCTCGAATGTCTCTCTGCTCGCACGCACAGTGCAGTCGGCCGCCGCGTCGCTCTCCTCGATCCGAGCCTGGCCGTTGGTGATCTCAACGCGCCAGCTGCGTTCCCCTTCGACTTCGAACCGGTACGTAGCCTCGATGCCCTCAAGCTTCTCCGAATCGACATGCTGTTCGAGCTCCTCGAAGAACGCCGTGATCTCTGTGCTCATGGTGTTGGCTCCCTCTGATTGATCATGCAGGAACGCTCGCCGGCGTTGGTGCTACGGCTTCTTCGCCTCTGGTCGCTGGCAGGAACAGCGTCAACACAGCGGCAAGCGCCGGGCCGCCAACCGTGGCGATCACGGCCGCCTTTAGGCTGATTCCATCGGCGAGGACCCCGAGCGCGATGGCGGCGATCCCGCCCAGACCGATCGAGAAACCGATCGACAAACCTGACGCGAGACCGACGCGGTTCGGCATGTACTCCTGGCTCATCACCAACGTCACCGCGAAGGTCGCGATGAGCAGCGCCCCCGCCAGTACGACCGCCGTCGCTCCGACGGCACCTCCGACCAGTACGTAGATCAGTATGAGCGGAACAGCGAGTGCGTGGCTAGCCCCGGTCACGAGCCGTGTTCCAAACCGATCGGCGAGCGGGCCGCCGACGAGGGTGCCCACCGCTCCGGCGAAGAGGAAGAGAAAGAGCAGGCGACTGCCGTAGCCCTCGCCGTTGCCCTTGGCGATCTCCCAAAGAGGAATGAAGACGAAGAGACCCATGTGAGCAACGCTCCTGAGCGAGACGATCACGAGCAGCAGAGTCAACGCACGCGGCCGATCCGCACCGTGCGAGGCACGCGCGGCGGTTGACCGATCAGGCGCGAACTGCATGAGGTACGGCGTCACGAAGACGAGCAGAATCGCAAACAGCAGCGGGGGTACGGCGAGCAGCAGACCTCCGGTCAATCCGAGCCAGAGCACGAGCGACGACGCGACGAGTGGGCCCAGCGCGAAACCGACGTTCCCTCCGATCGAGAACCAGGACATTCCGCCGGCCCGACGTCTCCCGCTCACGTATCGCGCGAACTTCGATGCCTCCGGATGGTACGCAGCGACACCGATACCGGACACGAACACGCACAGCAACAGGAGCGGGTAGTTGGGTGCTACCGACGCGAGCGCAATCCCGACGCCAGAAACCGCGACGCCTGCGGGCAGCAGCCACGCGAGGCCGCGCCGATCGGACCAGAGCCCAAAGAGCGGCTGCACGATCGACGATGAGACGGTCGCCACCAGTACTACTGCCGTCACCTCGGTATACGAAAGATCCAGCTCGGGCCTCAGGAAGACCAGGAGGACCGCGATCGCCCCCTGGGAGAGGTCAGTGGCCGCATGGCCCCCTGAGAGAAACGCCATTGCCCGTCGATCGATTCCGCCCCGCACCAGACGAGCATAGCCAGCTGTGCAGGGACCGCATGATCGCAATTCGCCCCTAGGTAGGATCCCCGGATGCTCAAGATCTCTGTGCTCTCCGGCGCCCAGGCGCACACCGTCAAGACAGATGCGCTTGCGCTCGGCGTCCTCGAGCCGCCGAAGCTCGCAGACGACGGCGTGGAGCTCGACACCGCACTCGACGGCCGGCTTTCCGAGCTGCTCGACTCGAAGGAGATCAAGGGCGGGCGCGGCAAACTGGCCGCCACCCATACGCACGGCGTACTCGGCGCCACGCGTGTCTGCGTGGCTGGGCTCGGCAAGCCGGGCCAGCTCGACGCTGACGCCTTTCGTACCGCAGCCGCCCGTGTCGTCGCGAGCGCCCGCAGCGGCGGTGGAAGCCGAATCGCCTGGTACGTCGACTCCGAACTCGGTCTCTCGGCCGCAGAACAGGCTCGCGCGCTCACCGAGGGGACAGCGCTCGCGTCTTACGACCATGGTGCCTGGAAGACGATCGACCCTCGGCCCGATCCCATTGCAGAGCTTGTCCTGCTCGGTAGCGACGCGGACGATATCGAAGCGTCTGCAGAGCGCGCCGCCCAGGTCTCTGAGTGGGTCAACCATGCTCGTCGACTGGTCGATACGCCCGCAAGCGAGCTGACGCCCGTGGCTCTCGCTGAGGACGCTCTACGAGTCGCGGCGGAGCACGACCGGCTCGCCTGTGAGGTCTGGGGTCCGGACGAGATCCACGCCGCGGACATGGGAGCTTTCTCCGCAGTCGCGCAGGGAAGCACGAACGAGCCTCGCCTGATCGTGTTGCGCTGGCCGGGCCTAGACGTGCCCGAGGCCCCGACACTCGGCATCGTCGGCAAGGGCATCACCTTCGACACTGGCGGCATCTCGATCAAGCCGTCGTCCCGCATGGCGGATATGAAGGGCGACATGGCGGGCGCGGCCGCCGTCTTGAGCGCAATGGGCGCGATCGCAGCGCTCGATGTTCCCTGCAACGTCATCGCTGTGATCGCTGCATGCGAGAACATGCCTGACGGAGCGGCCTACAGACCTGGGGACATCCTCACGGCAAAGAACGGCAAGACCATCGAGGTGACGAACACCGACGCCGAAGGAAGGCTGATCCTCGCGGACGCCCTCACCTACTGCCGCGAGGAGGGCGCAACACATCTCATCGACCTTGCCACGCTCACCGGCGCGATTGTGACCGCCCTCGGAGACTTCTATGCCGGCTTGATGGGGAACGAGCAGTCCTGGATCGACGAGATACAGGCGGCCGCGGCCGCGAGCGGCGACCACGCCTGGCAGCTGCCTCTCCACAGCACGTTTCGTCGCCACATCGGTTCGACGTTCGCCGATTTCAAGAACTCTTCGGACCTACGACAAGCCGGTTCGATCTACGCAGCGAGCTTTCTGTCCGAGTTCGCCGGCGAGGGGCCCTGGGCGCATCTCGACATCGCGGGAACTGCGCTGCTCGACCGCTCGCGCGGCGACTACTTCACGAGTGCCGGAGCAACTGGCTACGGGGTGAGACTCCTGGTCGAGCTGGCCGCCGGGATGTCAAAGGAACCGTGAACCTCGACCTCAGCCCCGAGCACGAGCTCATCCGCTCGACCGTTCGAGACTTCGCCGAGTCACGCATCGGGCCCGTAGCGGAGGAGCTCGACCGCGAAAGTCGCTTCCCGTACGAGATCGTCGCGGAACTCGCCGATCTGGATCTGCTCGGCCTGCCGATACCCGAGGAGCATGGCGGCGCGGGCGGCGACACAGTCTCGTACGCCATCGCTGTTGAGGAACTCACCCGCGTCGACGCATCCGTCGGTGTCACCGTTGCGGCGCATACGTCGCTCGGAACCATGCCGATCCTCGCGTTCGGAACCGAGGATCAGCACGCGGAGTGGTTGCCCCAGCTCGCGCGCGGTGAGCGTCTTGCCGCATTTGGGTTGACCGAGCCTGAGGCCGGTTCCGACGCCGGCGCAGCTCGTACGACCGCGACTCTCGACGGCGACTCGTGGCTCATCAACGGCTCGAAGATGTTCATCACCAACGCCGGCACAGACATCTCGGCCTGCGTGACCATCACGGCGGTGACCGGAGAGGTCGGGGGGCAGTCCGAGATCTCGAACATCATCGTCCCGAACGGCACACCAGGGTATGAGGTCTCGCCTCCGCTCAAGAAGATGGGATGGCGTGCCTCAGACACCCGCGGGCTCACGTTCGAGAATTGCAGAGTTCCCGCCCGGAACCTGCTCGGCGAGCGGGGCCGTGGGCTTGCGCAGTTCTTGGAGGTACTCGACGGCGGACGCATCTCGATCGCGGCGATGGGTCTGGGTGCCGCCCAGGGCGCCTACGATCTCGCGTTCGGCTACGCCCGCGAGAGACAGGCGTTCGGGCGCCCGATCTCCGGTTTCCAGTCGATTCAGTTCGCGCTCGCCGACCTCGCCACGGAGATCGAGGCCGCGCGCGGACTGACCTACCGGGCGGCCTGGCTCAAGGACGAGGGGCGAGAATTTGCCCTTGCAGCCGCCCAGGCAAAGCTGTACACGGGAGAACTCTCCAACCGGGCCGTCAACACCGCCCTCCAGATCCACGGTGGTTACGGCTTCATGGACGAGTACCCGATCTCACGCCTCTACCGCGATCAGAAGGTGCTCGAGATCGGCGAAGGTACGAACGAGATCCAGCGCCTCGTGATTGCGCGCCAGCTCGGCCTCCCGTAGGCCACCGGCCCGCTAGGGTGAGCCGCCGCTCCTACGGCGACGTGACGATCGAGACGGCCCCGATATCGTCGCGACGTGGCGAAAGGACGGCGAGCAGCGACGCCGGAACGTCGAAGCACGCGCGGGCGCTGTGAGGAACATCCGGCGGAACGACAACGACGTCGCCCTTGCTGACCCGGCGCGTCTCGCCGGCGAGCGTGAACTCGAGCTCACCTGCCTCGACAAGCGTGATCTGCTCCTGCGGATGATGGTGACTGGGAAAGCCCGCGCCGGGGTCGAACGTGTACCGCAGAAGCGTGGCCCTCTCGCCGTGCGCCGCATACCTCCGAATGCCAGCGAACGGCTCGTCGTAGGAGCCTTCGGCAAGGCTCTGAAACGCAGCTGGTTCGCTCATGCCGGCGACACGCTACCCGACCCGGTCGGCGCCGTTCGTGCGAATATTGAAGACGCGCTCGACGATCGCTCTCACCGCGCTCAGCGGATCGAGCTTACGGTCCTGCACCTCGCCCAGCAACCTCTGTAGCTCGAGATCGTCTGCGACCTGGCGCTCGAGATGCTCTTTGGCACGCTCGCTTGCGATCGCGAAGACTTCGGCGGCCATGCGAGCCTTGCGTCGTTCCGCCAATCGCTCGGCGCCGAGCCATTCGCGGTGATCTTCGACCGCAGCCCAGAGCTCGTCGATCCCGTGGCCTTCGAGTGCCTCGGTGAGCACGATGGTCGGCATGCGCTCGATCTCTCCGAGAGCGAGCATCTGACGTACCTCGGTCAGCATCGTCTTCGCCTGCGGGTGGTTGCGCTTGTTGATTGCGATCACGTTCGGGATCTCCATGATTCCTGCCTTGAGGGCCTGGACCGCGTCGCCCGAGCCGGGCATCAGCACGAGCACGACCGTGTCGGCAACGCGGCGCACCTCGACCTCGCTTTGACCGGTACCGACCGTCTCGATGAACACGACGTCTTTGCCGGCTGCATCCAGGAGAAGCGCCGCCTCGAGCGTCGCCTGCGCCAAGCCACCGAGGTGGCCGCGCGCACCCATCGATCGGATGAAGACGCCCTCATCGAGGAAGTGGTCAGCGAGGCGGATGCGATCGCCGAGCAGAGCCCCCTGCGTGAACGGACTCGAAGGATCAACCGAGATCACGCCTATCTGCATGTCCAACGCGCGGGTATGAGCCACCAGAGCGCTTGCGAGGGTCGACTTGCCGACGCCCGGTGATCCGGTTAGCCCGACCGCGTACGCCTCCCCAGTCTCCGGGTACAAGATCTTGAGCAGCTCGTACCCTTTCGGATCACCGTTCTCAACGAGCGAGATGGCGCGCGCAATCGGGCGACGCTTACCAGCGCGGACCCCGTCCACGAGCTGGTCGACCGTGAGCTCAGCCACGCCTCATGCGCCTCCGCGCGATTCAGCGCGCAGGTCTTCGAGCACGGAGCCGAGTGCCTTCAGGCAGGCGGCGCTTTCCTGTTCCAGGCCGACGGAGATCCTGATTGCCTTCTCGGCCCCGAATGCGGCCATCGGCCTGACGATGACGCCCTTTTGCAGCATTCGCTCGAACGCGGTTCGACCGTCTACGTCGAGCTCGACGTAGACGAAGTTGGCGACCGCGGGGCCCACCGGCTGGAGACCGAGAGCCTCGAGTCCGCGCGTAAGCTGTCCGCGCACAGCCGAGTTCTCGCTGCGGCGCCGTGCGACCTCGGCCGTGTTGGCCAGACTCGCGAGCGCGGCGT
>JAUVPB010000240.1 GCA_030598925.1 Actinomycetes bacterium | reverse complement strand
CTCAGGAGGAGCTGGCGGAGTCCTGCGGCCTGTCAGCGGACACGATCCGTCGACTGGAGCAGGGCTCGTTCTCCCCCTCGCTCGACACGCTGCGCAAGCTCTGCAAGGGCCTCGACCTGCGGCTCTCGACCCTCTTTGAGGGCTTCGAACTCGGCGAGCGGGACGCGCGACGCGAGTTCAGCGACGCGATCGACTTCTTGACGGAAGATGAGCAACGGATGCTGTTCCAATTCCTCACTCTGCTCCGAGGACGACTCTCCCGTGGCAACGAATGATGCAGTTGAACCGGGGCGCTTAAGGCCGCCGAAGCACCAATTTGGCGTCGCGCATGTAGCGCACGCCTACTTCGGCGAGCTTCGGCACGCGTGAGAGGCTTCCCGCGAGGCCGCAGACGGCGAGGCCAGGCGTAGGTGTTCTTGCCGAACATCTTCCGTCGCGTGAGGACCTGAGATCCCGGACAACTCCGACCGGGATAGGCGCCAAACGCGAGGAAGCATCCGATGACATCGCAACACAACTCCCGATCGTGCAGGCACAGGTACACAGATCAGCAACGACAAGACGCCCTCGCGGACGCCGAGACCCTGGGCACCTGCGCGGCCGCAGAAAAACACAGGATCCCAGCCTCGACGGTCAGTCGTTGGCGCACCAGCAACCGTGGTGGCGCCCAGCCCAACGCTACGCCCAAGCCCAAGGCAAACCCACAGCAGGCAAAGCCCGCGCCGTCCGAGGGAACGACAGCAGCGACCAAGCCTGGTTCGGCCACGCGCAAGGTCGCCAAACACTACACACCGTCGCAAAAAGCTCAGGCCGTCGAGTACGCCCGTACGCACGGTGTGACGGCGGCGTTCAAAGAGTTCGGAGCGAGTCGCCACTCGATCTACGCGTGGCTACGTGAGGCGGAGGCAGCGGCCGCGGGCGAGAGTGTCTCGAGTTCAAAGCCACCGGACTCGGTAACCGAGGAGCAACGCGACGCCGAGATACTCGAGGAGTACGCTCGTCACCCTGGCCTTGGCCCCAGCCAGATCAAGAACCAGTTACGCCGCAAGAGCATCAAGGTCTCCGTCCAGACGGTCCGCCGCGTGATGGAGTCGGCGGGTTATCGGCCGCCCAAGGTCAAGCGCGTCAAACATGACAAACGCTTCGAGGCGGTCCGACCTAATCACATGTGGCACCTCGACTTCGTCCAGCGTTACATCAATCGCGCGAGCACATTCACGCTAATTCTCATCGACGACTATTCACGCTTTGTCGTTGGCCACGGGGTCGATGACGCCGAGCGTGCCGACATGGTCATCTCGACATTCGAGGCTGCAGTTACCCGCCACGGCAAGCCCGAACTCCTCATGCATGACCGGGGTTCGGCATTTTGGTCGTGGCGTGGTATCTCGCGGTTCACGGCGCTGCTCGCCGAACTCGGGATTGATCAGATCGTCGCCAAAGACAAGGAACACAACGGCAAGGTCGAGGCTTTCAACGGCAACCTCCACAAGGAGCTGTTCGACCAGCACCGCTTCTACGACCTCGGTCAGATGCAGCGGCGGCTCGCGTCGCACCTGCACTGGTACAACCACGCGCGGACCCACCACTCTCTGGGCGGCCTACTCGTGCCCGCAGATCGCTACTACGGTCGGGCCGACGAGGTCCTCGCGCGCATCGAGGCCGGGGCCGGACCCGACAAGGATCCGTTGGCACTGCATGATCGCCGGCTGTCGCTGTTTTCGGTCACCAGCCAAAACGGCGAACTCGAGGTCAGCCTGATGGGTAAGCGCCTGTCGCTGTCACTGCCTGCCACTCGCTGAGCAAAAACAGCGGGCTAAAATAGACGGTTCTCCTTCGAGGAGGCATGGAAGTTTCGCTAAAACAAACCCAGCCCCGAGAAGGAGGACCATGTCTTTAACCGAACCCGAGCACTCTGGAATCCCATTGGCAGCGTTACTGCTGCTAGCGCGGTTATACCTGCACAGGCTCGGCCTCGCACAGGTCAGTGCCAAGGCCGTGCTCGAGGCGACGGAGGCGACCAGGACCCAGGCCTACGCGCTGGCTGACACGCTCTCCAAACGCCTCGAGGAGCTCGTGGTGCCCCGAGGTCGGCCAGTGACCAGCCGCGAGCCGAAGGCAGAGCATGCCCGTGCCCAGACGCTGCTGAAGATCGCACGCGCGGGTTTCGAGTACCTGCACGCGCACCCCGGCGCGACCCAGCACCGTCCGAAAAAGAGTCACTACAGCGACGGGTTTCGCGACTTCGTGGTGTCGCAGTGCGAGGAGCATCCCGAACTCGACGTCGCCGACATCGCCGACACGCTCGGGCTGCCGGCCAGCACCGTCTGCGACTGGCGACGAGCCGCCCGCGAAGACGTCGAACGAGCAAGTGATGCGAGCGAGGCCAAACGAGACATGGGTGAGCCTGTGGCTCCAAGCTCGAGCACCAGCCCGTCCGGGTTTCACATCCAGACTGTGCTCGCGCAATGGTCGAACTGGAAGGGGACCTTCGTCGGATTTTGCGAGCATCTGCGGCGTGATCATGGTATGCCCTTTGGTCGGACTTCGATCGCCACAATCCTCGCGCACGCGGGCGAGCGCAAACCGAACAAACGACCCGGTCGCTCCCCCAACGAACGCGCGCTCCGAGGAGCCTTCGCCAGCTTCTTCCCGGGCGCGATCTGGGTGGGCGACGGCAGCGAACTCGTCGTCGAACTCGAGGGTCAGCAATTTTGCTGCAACCTCGAGCTCTTTGTCGACGCCCACAGCGACGCATTCGTCGGCCTCGATGTCCGCGATCACGAGGACAGTCACGCCGTTATCGCTGCATTCGACGATGGCGTTGAAACGACATCGTCTCGACCACTGGCGGTACTGCTCGACAACAAGGTCTGCAACCATGTACCGGCGGTCCACGAGGCGACCAAGCGCTCGCTCGTGATCCCCGCGACCAAAGCACGCCCCCAAAACAAGGCTCACGTCGAGGGTGCCTTTGGCTTGTTTTCTCAGTACGCGCCCCCGCTTCGTGTCGAAGGTGAGACCGCGAGAGAGAGGGCGCTCTCGCTCGCGTTGCTGTGCGTGCAGCTATTCTTTGCTGCCATGAACATGCGCTCACGTCGCGCGAAGAAGGGGCGCTCTCGCATCGAGCTGTATCGGAACGGGCAACCGACTCCCGAGCAGGTCGAGTCAGCCCGCACCGCGCTCGAGGAACGCCTCGCCATGCAGCTCGCGGCACAGCGAACGCTGCGAGAGCGTCAGGACCCCGCCAAGCGGGCGTATCTCGACGAAGCCCTCGAGCGCCTCGGGCTGAGCGACCCCACAGGTCACGTCCAGGCCGCGATCGCCAGTCACGGCTTCTGTGACATCGTCGACGGCGTCGCCACTTTTTTGGGCAAGCAGCGCGCCAAGACCCTCCCTGAGGGCGTCGACGTCCGCTACTTACTGGGTATCATCATGAACATCATCGACAAGCGAGAGGGACAGGCGATCGCCACGGCGCTGTGGGACGAACGCATCGTGGCTCGCGAGCAGACTTTCGTGTGTCTGATCCATGAACGTGACGCCCTCGCGCAGAGCGGGGCTGACATCCTCGACTTCGTCGACCGAGCGATCACGGCCGAGCTCGAGCTCGAGCGTTACTTCTGGATCGACGTCGTCGCCAAGCTCGTGCTCGCGGAGCCAGAGGCCTGTCGAGAGTCGCTCTTCCAGCGGATCGCCCGGCGGGTCCACACGAGCTATCGCGTACCCCGGGGCCGACGTCAGCACGTGACGCGGGAGCTCGCCACGAAGCTCCTGCCGCTCGACTGAGACTCAACGAGCCCCTCGTCAGGTCATGACGCGGGAGCTCGCCTCGAAGATCCGCCGAGACCCAAAGCAAGCGCCCCGCTCGCGCTGGCGCTGCGCGGCGAGCCGCCGCCCGGGACAGATCTCCAAGTGCCAGGACCAGCACAAGAGCCCCGGTCTTGGGCACTGGCGGCCATCCGGAATTCCATACCGTCTGGTGTTTGACAACCGCACGTAGGCTCGCCCGAGTTCGTGCTCAACTCCCCACGTTTGGCGACGAACCGGCACGGCATCGCACCCAACTTTGTCAGCCCCGCGTGTGGCCGGCACGAGGGTGCCATCG
>JAUVPB010000329.1 GCA_030598925.1 Actinomycetes bacterium | reverse complement strand
GAGGGCGGCGAGTACAACCAGAAGAACGCCTACTGGAGCGGCTGGTGCCTGCAGGATCTCATCGAGAGCTGTGAGCCTCAGGATCGTGAGCGCCTCGAGCAGCGCGTGGCAGCGCTACGGAAGACCTACGGCGAGATGTCCGAGATCTACCAGCAGTCGAAAGGCCAGGGCGCTGAGATCCCGCTTGCGTAGGCGCTCTAGCCACGAGCCAGGACGCGTCGCACCGACGGGCTAGCGAGTAAGCGTGAGCCCGACGCGGCCGATCGGGGGCCGCGGGTCCGTGTAGATCCTGACGCGATCGTCTTGCTCGGAGACCCGGGCAGTGTCCCAAAGCCGGTTCTGGGCCTCGAAAGAGATCTCGTCGATCTCGACGAAACGCGCGAGCACGCGTTGGCCCATCTCGTGAACGAGGTGTTGAATCGACAGCGACACGAACTCGTCGAACGTCTCGATCAGGCAATCGCGGACATCCTCACTCGAGACGCGCCGGTCGAAGTCACCATAGCGCCAGAAGGCGTCGAGATAGACGAACAGTGGCCGGTCACTGACCTCTGGGAGCGTCGTGTGCTCGTCCCTGGCAAACGCCGCGAACGACGACCCGGAGATCTTGATGAGGTGCAGGCCCTCTCGGCCCGAGCGATGCTCGGTTACACCGCCTCGCCCGATCGACACGTCCGCAACGCCGTAGTCGCGCTCGACGCGCTGGTACAGAACGTCGCTGTGCTGGATGAAGGGCAACTCCACGACACGGAGATCCAACGTCTCCATGCTCTCGTAGAGACCGAGGAACGTTTTGCCCAGATGCTCGGCGAGCCCTTCGAGCGACGTTCCCTCGTAGTCGAGTGCCGTGATATGAATCACGTTCTTCATCGTGTCGGTGGCGACGACCTGCGAGTTGTCGCCGTCGGTGTACGAGGCCTCGAACGAGTCGCCGAAGACGTCGATGCGAACGGTTGCTCCGCGCAGCGTCCGGACGCCGTCCGTCCGGTAGACGCTGACTTCGTCCTTTCCGTAGCGCGTCTTCATCGTTGCCTCCAGCGATCCTCAGCGATCGAGACGAGCTCGTCAAGTGCGGTTTCGCGCTCGACGGGCGTCGGTCGATCGATTCGCGACTTCAGTACCTCGAGAATATCGCGCCGTGGCCGGCGGTTGACGAAAACGATGAAGCGGAATCCGTGTCGAGCTTCGTACTCGCGGTTGAGCCGAGCGAGCTCGTCCAGCACCTCCGGGTCGTCGTCCGTCCCCTGCTCGGCGGCCGATCTCGCCGAGAGCCGGCTCGCGCCGATCGACGGGTGTGCATCGAGCGCCTCGCGTTTGGCCTCGTCTGAGAGTTCGCCTACCAGCTCGCGTGCGACCACCAGCGGGTTCTCTCTCGTGGCGAGCTCTTCGACGAGCTGAGTCCGGCCCTCGAAGAGCTCGGCCAGATCGTCGACGCTCAGCTGCCGCGGTAGCTCGTGCATCCGTATGCGGAGACCAGTAGGGGCACATGGTAGTGGCCGTCCTCGAGTTGGATCTCGAGCACGACCCGGCGAAAGAACGGCGACGGTGGGTGGAACACGAGCCCGTACACGCCCGGCTCGAGGTCCCGGGCGAGATCGGAGGCCCGCCCGTCTCCGTCGGTGAGCCCCACGGCGAGGCAGCGACCTTCCCGATAAAGCTCGACGCGAACTCGCTCGGCAGGACGACCGGCGCCCGTATCGAGCACGTGTGTCGAAAGCGAGATGCTCACGGTGCGAGGTTACGCGAGCTGGGCCGATTCCAGTAGCCGATCATGAACCCGCCGCGCAGACATATCTCGCCCTATAGACACCCCTGGGCGGGTGCGGATCCATATACCCCGGGTTCGATATCGGCCCTCGTCCGCGTGCGAGAGGAGAGGGTGGGTTGCTTTGCCCTGCGAGTTCGGGAGAAACAAGTGTATCTGCGCGAGTGCTTGACGCCCCCGACCGGAATCGAACCAGCGACACACGGTTCAG
>JAUVPB010000039.1 GCA_030598925.1 Actinomycetes bacterium | reverse complement strand
CTGGATGCAACCCTTCTTCGCCACCACTGCGGCACTAGCCCCCGCGGAAAGACTCACCGCAGGCACCAGCGCAAGAGCGAGAACCGCCGCGACAGCAACAGGTCGAACAAGCTTCATCTACCTAACCTCCAGCACTACCTTGAGGGTCTTCTTCGCCTTCCCCTTCGGTGCGAACGTGCGCAGACGCAGGGTGTAGACGCCGGGCTTGCGGGCCTTGCGCTTCAGGACGACTCGGGCCTTTCTCAAGCCGCCCTTCTTGATCTCGCCTCGAGCGATCGAGTAGATAACGACCTTGACCTTGGCCTTGGCCTTGCTGCGGGCCTTTGCGCCGCCCTTGGACTTGGCTGCCGGGGCCCGCAGTGCTGTGCGGGGGCCGAGCACGGCGAGGTCGTACGAACCGACGCCCTTCGCCCTGAATTTGATCGGCAGTCGCCACTTGCGTCGCTTGAGCTGCTTCCTTGGTACGACCGCCTTCTTCGGGGTCTTCTTGAAGGCCTTCTTGAGGATCTTCTTGATCGTCGGAACCGGTGCGTCGGTGCAATCCTGGTTGCCCCGCGGTTGAGTTGTCCACGTGACGGGGGCAGAGGCGGCAGACGTCCAGCCGAGGAAGTTGTGGAATGCGACGACCGAGATGAACGCGGCCTGACAGACAGGGCTCGTCGCGACGATGCCGCTCGTGCCGGTCGTCGTCGCGATGATCTCCGCGGGGCCGTTGCCGACGGCGCGGCTTACGTGGAAGCCCTCGGCGTCGGGGCTCGCAGATTGGAACGAGAGGTTGCCGGCTCCGTCGATAGTCAGATTGATGGGTGAGCTCTCGACCACTCGGGCGCCGTCGATGCCGTCATTGATGCCCGTGCCACCGCGGTTCGAGGCGACGAAGGTATCGCTGAACAGGTCGCCCGTTCCCCAGTGCCGGATCACGCCGCCGTTGCCGCCCGGGCCCTCGTCGTCGCCGGAGTCGCCTCCCTCGCCGCCATCCGCGAAGATTCCGGCAATCGGGCCGAGCAGCGCCGAGACGACGTCGATCGCGCCTCCGTGCCCGCCAGGGCCGCCGGGTTGACCGGATGTCGTTCGCGAGCCGCCCGTGCCGCCCGAGGCGTTCACGATATCGCCGAGCGTGAGCACACCGCTTGCGGCCCGAAGAATGATCGGTCCACCGTTGCCGCCGCCATGGGCCGGGTCGGCGCTTCCGCTCGCGCTCGAGCCGCTCGAGCGGATCTGGCCGCTGCTCGTGAGGCTGCCATTCGCAGAAAGCTTGAGGAGGCCGCCGCTGACGCCCGGGCTCGCGCTCGAGCCGCCGGAGTAGCTTCCGCCCTCGGTCGAGACAAAGCCGACCGTCAGGTCGCCTGCGGAGACGTCGACGGTGCCGCCGAGCCCAGCGAACGCACTCCGGGGCGCGGTGCCGCCCCTCGCGGTGGTCACTGCGCCGAGCGTCACCGAGCCGGGTGCGGCCACGACGATTGCCCCGCCGTTGCCGCCGTTGCCCGAGATGCCGTTCGTCGTGCCGGTGCCCCCGCTCGCGTCGAGGTTGCCCAGGACCGCGGAGGCGCCTGAGATCGTGATCGGGCCTCCAGTTCCGCCACCGCCGCCAAGCGGTCCGATTCCACCGTAGGTCTTGATCTCGGCGATGCCCACGTGGCCACCGGCCGTCGCATTTACCGAGCCGCCTCCGGAAGCTGCGCTGTTGGTGCTGTTCGAGCCGGTCGCGTCGAGTGTCGAGAGGGCGTAGGTCCACCCCTGCGACTGGAGAGCGATCGATCCCGGCAAGCCGGCGGCCGCATCCGGGCTCGTGCCGCCCCGGACGACGACGTAGCCCGTCCGGACGTTGCGGCTGGTGAGCTTGACGCTACCGCCGTTTCCGCCTGCCGTCGCTCCACTGCCGACGTTCAGGCCGGTGGCGAGAAGGCTTCCCAGAGCGAATGCATCACCGGTCGCGGACGAGAGATCGATATGGCCGCCCGACGCCGCTTGTGACCCGCTCGTGGGTGGAACGTCACCGTTCGCGCTTACCTGGACGTCACCGTTGACGGTGACGCCGCCCGCGCCGGCGACGACGACAACGGCGCCACGCGCGGTGAGCGCCTGAGTCTCGATGCTGCCGGCGGCGCTGAGGGAGATGTTCCCCGAGGCACCCTGGTCACGGCCGTTCGTGAGAACGCTGCTTCCGAGCGCGATGTTGCCGGCTGCGATGGCCAGGCTTCCGCCGGGTACGGGGGCGCCGATATCCGGTGCCTGCAACGTGATCGACGGATTGATCGTCACGCCGCCCGTCGCGTTGATCGTCAGGTTGCGTCCGCTCGTGCAGGCGCTGGAGTTGTTGTCGCCCGGGATGTAGCACGTCCCGATACTCGAGTTGGGGCCGAAGTAGACCGAGTCGGCATTGATGGTCGTATCGCCGACGAGTCGGATCTGGTTGTCCACATACACGAGGCCGTAGGTGTTGACGCCCTGCAACTCCTGGGGGGGATCGCCGCTCAGGAGAATCAGATCGACGGCACTGGCGGCCGGCACGAATGTCGCGGCGACGGCGATAGTGGCCATCAGCACAAAGATGCGCCCCGTGGCGCGAAGTTTGTTGGCAGCGGTGTAGAGCATGTCCCAGCGCTGTGCATCGGCGTCGATCGCACGTACCAAAATCACCCTCCCGGTGGAACTTTGAAACGCGCTGTGTGACCACAAGGTCGTGGTTCGGCGCCGCGAACCCCTCTTAGGGCGATGAGACGTGCGATATGCACGACGCGTCAACGCGTGTCGACATTCCGCAACCGGTATGTAAAGTGCGCCGACTGGCCCTAGCCACCAGGCGTTCGAGTGACCGCGGCGGCCGGAAGGCGGCCGGAAGTCCTCCCCTGAAGAGTGAGTCCGAGCGGCCCCATTTTCCCGTAACAGAGCTACAATGCGGGCATGTCCGCTGGGGACCGCTCGCAGCGCGCGACGAGCGAGGGACAGCTGCCGACACTCCCGTCGGGAGCACTTCACTCGGGAGGATCAGACTCGAAAAACGAGCTGGCCGAGCAGTGGCGTGCCTTCGGTCGGGCGGCAACGCTCGTCGGATTACTCACGGCACCGGCGGTCTTCCTGGTCTTCTACCTTCAGCTAGAGCTCGGCTTCGGCTGGTCGCTGCTCGCCACGCTGATCACCGTCGGGGCGCTCCGCGGGTTGGTCGACATCGTCACTCGACGCTACATCCCATGGCCGAGCCTGTTTGACGACGAGGGCCAGCAGCTCAAGGAAGCCGACATCGTGGCTCGCCGTCGCGTTCACGCCTGGCGGCGTGTCGTGTACTGGTCACTGCTCTTCGGCGGCCTCCTTACGGCAGCGTGGCTCATCTCACGAGCTCTTGCCGATCCGGGCGACAGCGTCTCCTGGCTCGACCCGTTGCTTGCGCTCCCGGGTGTCATGGGCCAGGTCGGTATCTGGGCACTCATCGTCCCGATGATGTTCCTCACGAACTTCTTCATCCTGTTCGGCCCGATGGTCTACATGGGTATTTCCCAGATCAAGGCCTACGAGCCAGGTGACGCCGACTGGGGCGTGAAGCTCGACGATGTTCGCGGCCAGGCAGAGGCAAAAGAGGACGTTCGTCGGATTGTGACGCTATGGCAGTCCGGCGAGGTCTTCGAGCGGGCCGGCGGCAAGCGCGAGCGAGGGCTGATGATGCTCGGCGCGCCCGGTACGGGCAAGACGATGATGTCGAAGGCGCTTGCGACGAACTTCAACGCGCCCTTCGTGTCGATCCCGGGTTCCGGCTTCGCTCAGACGTTCATCGGCCTCGACGTGATCATCGTCCGTTACCTCGCCTGGCGGGCGAAGCGACTCGCTCGCAAGTGGGGCGGCCAGTGCATCGTCTTCATCGACGAGATCGATGCCGTCGGTATGCGACGCCAGGCCCTTGGCGGCCATTCCGGGTTTCAGCAGCCGGCGAACCCGAGCTACGAGGAGCTGTTCTTCTACGGCCCGATGGGTGCGATCAACGCATCCGAGGATCTCGTTCTCGAGACGCGACAGTGGCGTGAGCAACTCTTCGCGTCGCGGCACTCACCGGCAACGGGCGGGCCCTCCGGCCTGGGCAGGCGCTACACGGGGATCGTGAACGCGATGATGCCGGGACTCGGCGGGGGCGGCCAGCTGGCGCTCAACCAGCTTCTCGTCGTGATGGATGGCATCGGAGATCCACCGTTCTGGCGCCGTTTCTGGACGGTGCGCATCAACACGGTCCTCGACATGCTGTACGTCATCCCGACCCGTGTACGACGCTTCAGTCTGCGCATGCCTCGACCGAAGCCACGGGCGGAGCAGATCTTCTTCGTGGGCGCGACGAACGTACCGGTCGATGTGCTCGACCCCGCGTTGATGCGGCCCGGTCGGATGGGGCGGCACATCTGGTTTCGCACGCCGACGAAGCAGGATCGTCTCGACGTTTTTAACCTCTACCTGGGCAAGGTCTCGCACGAAGCCGAGCTCGACCTGCCCAAGCGGCGAGAAGAGCTCGCGCGGGTGACGAACGGCTACTCGCCGGCGATGATCGAGCAGACCTGCTCGATGGCGCTGACCGTTGCCCACTACAACGGTCGAGAGAGCTTCGGCTGGGGCGATATCGTCGACGCGATGACGACGATCGAGTCGGGTACGGCCGTCGGCGTCGAGTACGTGCCCGAGGAGACGCGAGCGGTCGCGATTCACGAAGCGGGCCACGCCGTCGCGGCACACGCCTACATGGATGAGGCGGAAACGACGCGACTGTCGATCCGGATGCGCGGGCGCTCGCTCGGTCATCATCAGGCGCTCGAGAAGGAGGAGCGCTTCAGCCGCTGGCAGCACGAGGAGATGGCTCGGCTGATCTGGACACTCGGAGCCATGGCCGCGGAGCGCGTGTTCTACGGCGAGAGCTCGAGCGGCGTTGGCGGCGACGTTCAGAGTGCGACCGCACGGGCGGCGTTGATGGTCGGCACCGAGGCGATGGGGCCGGATCGGATCGATCTGGAGGGGTGGCAGAAGGAGCACCGCGCCGGCTTCGTCAAGGCCACCGGTGAGCGGGCGTTCCGCAGCATTGAGGAGGAGAAGGCCGTCCGTGCGCGCATCATGGAGCGCTTCGAGGAGATCGGTGTCCAGATCATGAACCGCGCAGGCTCAGGCTTCGACGCCGACCCCATCTCGAGCGTGCTGGACGACATGGACAAGCGCTCGCTTGCGGCTCAAATTCTCGGGCAGGCCTACCTCAAAGCGCACCATCTGATGGTGGCCAATCGTGACTCGATCGCTCAGATCGCCGACACGCTCGTCGAGCGCAGGGAACTGCACGGCGACGAGGTCCTCGCGGTTCTCGAAGCAGCCAAGCTCGAGATTCCCGTGGTCGACTACACCCGCGACGACGCCTGGCCGCAGCTGTGAGGGGAGGGCCCAGCCACAGCGAGTCGAAGCGGCTCGACACGCCGCCTGCCGACGAGGCGCAGAGCGCGGCGGGGCAAGCCCTCGTCACTGGCGACGACGTCCCCACGACAGCGGAGCCGAGCGAGTCATTCGCGGCGATCCTGGGCCGGCAGAGCGCTCATCGGAAGAAGTTCCGGATCGCCTACGGAATCCTTGGCGTGCTCACCGTTGTAGCGGTCGTCGCGTTCGTGGGCCTGCTCCTTCGCGGCGGAAGCTCCGACCCGCCGGCCTGGTCGACGTTCGAGCCGACCGCTCAGGGCATCGGCACCGCCGAGGAAATCGCAGCCTTCGTCGAATCACGCTACCTGTTCGAGGACGGCACGCCCCTCGTGAGCGTGAGCGCCGATTGGCTGACGCTCCAGGGGGCGCCGATCGAGTATGTCTCGATCGAGAGGCCCGATACGAACGGGCGGACCGACGAGCTTCTGCTGCCCGTCGTGTCCGCCGTCAAGTTCGGTCTCTGCGGCGACGGCGAGCAGTGCTCGATCACTCGAGGTGACGCGTCGCCGGAGCGGCTGCGCTACCTGAGCCGGGCGTCGCTCGAACTTGCGCTGCACACCTTCCAGTACATGCCGGAAGTCGAGATGGTCGTCGCGTACCTGCCGCCTCCAGTCGGAACGGAGCCCACCTGGGCACTCCTCTTTCAGCGCGAGAGCTTCGCCGGAGCACTCGAGGTGCCGCTAAGCGAGCTACTCACGCCGACGCCGCCTGAGTCACCGGCGCTCATGACTGCGGTCGAGGCCGCAGTCGTCGATGAGCTGACAACTCCCATTCAGTTCAGGTACTCGTTCTACGAGACGAATCTCGAAGAGACGGTGCTCGGTCTCGCCTCAGATACGCCGGGCTAGCCGGCTCAGCGCAGCGGTCGGACGACTTGCGCCGACGGTCAGAAGTTCTTCTTGGGCGGCTTCTGGCCCCAGCTGCCCATCCGGTGCCACTTGATGAAGCTCGGCCTCCACTTGGTTCCGAAGCTCGACCACCTTCGATCGACGTTGTCGGCGCCACAGCTAGGACACGCTGGCGCGGGGGCGGACGACGTCGACAGGTACTCGTCGAACGTCGTTTCGCACTCGCCACAGCGATACTCATACACCGGCATTGGCACAAGTGTACGTCCGCGAGCCGTGGTGCCAGCGGGTTAGTTTCCCCGTATGTGTGAGCGGCACCGGCTCGACGCGACGGCGGAAGCTGCAATGCCGCCCGGGCCCGAGTGCCCTCGAGCGGTATAGAGTCCCCGCGTGGCTGACGAGGCCCCGTCCATCGAGTATCTCCGCGCGGCCGCGGCTCTGCAAGGCGTGCACCCGAGTGACGAGGACCTCGAGGCGGTCCAGGGCTTTCTCAGCGTCCTGTTGCCGGCCTTCTCGGAGCTCGAGACCATGACTCCTGCCGGCACGGTCCCTGCGGGCATGTTCGTGCCGATAGACCAGCCATGAGCCTTGCTGACCTCGCGGGTCGGCTCAGTCGATCCGATCTGTCACCCCGCGAGGCCGTTGAGTACTACCTCGACCGGATCGAAAGACACGATGGCGAGATCAACTCGTACATCTCGGTCAGGGGGGAGGAGGCGCTCGCTGACGCCGTAGCGCTCGAGAAGCGTGCGCCCGCTGACCGCGGCCCGCTGTGGGGAGTGCCGGTGGCGGTCAAGGATGTGATCGACGTCGAAGGCACGGTCACTACCTGTGGCTCGTACGTGACGGAGGGCGCGTGGCCCGCCGAGCGCGACGCAGGAGTCGTAGCCGGCCTCCGCGACGCGGGTGCGATTGTTCTCGGGAAGCTCAACACCCACGAGTACGCCTACGGCGCCATGACGACGAGCCCTCGCTTCGGGTCAGGCCACAACCCCTGGGCGACCGACCGCATTGTCGGCGGCTCGAGCGGGGGGAGCGGCGCTTGCAGTGCGGCTCGACTCGCTGCCGGGACACTCGGCACCGACACGGCAGGGTCCGTGCGGATTCCGGCCTCGTTCAACGGGGTCACCGGGCTCCGGCCGACAACGGGGCGCGTCTCCAACCGCGGAGTGTTTCCGGTCTCCTTCACGTACGACACAGTCGGTCCACTCGCACCAAGCGCGGAGGATTGTGCGCTGTTGTTGACGGCGATGGCGGGTCACGACCCAGAGGATCCATCAACGGCCGACGTGCCGGTCCCAACCTACGAACGCGAGCTCGGTGGGGGTATCGAAGGGCTTCGGGTGGGCGTTGTCCGCTCGCTCCTGGACGGCGACATCGACGCGCGAATCGCCGACGCCGTCGCGGCCGGAATCGACGAGCTACGTGGCCTCGGGGCACAGGTTCGGGACGTGTCCATGCCAATGATCGAACACTTCGGAACGATTCAGCAGGCCACGCAGTTCGCCGACGCGACGCAGGTTCATGCGCCCACGATGAGGACGAACCTCGACGCGTACGGACCCGACGTCCGCGCGCGGCTGCTGACGGGGCTCTTCATTCCCTCGACGGTGTACGCGGCCGGCCAGCGAGCCCGTCGCGTCGCGTACGAGACCATGCGGAAGGCATTCGGCGATGTCGATGTGCTGTGCGCGCCGACGATGCCGGTCTTGCCGCCGCGAATCGGCGAGGACACCGTTGAGCTCAATGGGCGAACTACGCTCTACCGCCTGACGATCATCCCGTACAACTCGCCCTGGAGTCTCGTTGGTCTTCCGGTGCTCAGCGTGCCATGCGGTTTCGTGGACGGCATGCCCGTCGGCATGGCATTGATCGCCTGGCGCTTCGCGGAGTCGACCCTGTTTCGAGCTGGGCACACGTACCAGCAAGCGACCGACTGGCACGTTCGCGAGCCGGCGCTCACATCAACAACTGCCTAGGAGGCGCCATGCGTGCAGCCATCGTCACCCAGTTGGGCTCTGCGCCCGCTCAGGGGGAGCGCCCCGCGCCTGCCCGCACGAACGGGCAGACGCTGATGGAGGTGCTGGCGGCACCCCTCAATCCGGTGGACATCGCTGTCGGCTCGGGCCGCTTCTTCGCGGGCAGTCCGGAGTTGCCGTACGTCCCGTGCGTCGAAGCGGTTGGTCGCGTCGTCGAGTCGGACTCGTTCGACGATGGTGCACTCATCTACGCGGGCATGGAAGGGATGGGCCTGACCCGCGACGGCGGCGGCGCCGAGCTTGCCGTGGTGCAGGATGACGGGTCGGTCGAGATTCCTGCTGGCAGCGACCCTGCTCTGGCCGGCGCACTGGGCGTCGCTGGACTCGCCGCCTGGCTACCGCTGGCCTGGCGCGCGCCGGTGAGCGAGGGCGAGACGGTCCTCATTCTCGGGGCCACGGGCACCCTGGGACTGATCGCGGTTCAAGCCGCGAAGCTGCTCGGCGCCGGACGGGTCGTTGCCGCGGGCAGACGGCCGGAGGGGCTGGCTCGCGCTGCCGCCCACGGCGCCGACGCAACCGTACAGATCGACACCTTCGGCACCGACGCCCAGCAGACGCTGGCCGAGGGCCTCGCCGAGGCGTGTGAAGGCGACGGCCCCACGCTCGTCATCGACCCACTCTGGGGTGAGCCGTTCGTCGCCGCGCTTGGTGCGGCCGCCCCCGGGGCGCGGTTCGTCCAGCTGGGACAGTCGGCGGGTGCGGAGGCCGTGGTGGCGTCGGGGCTCGTACGCGGGAAGGCGGTCGACATCCTCGGGTTCACGAACTTCAAGGTCCCGCGAGACGTGCTGCACAACGCGCTTCTCACACTTGTCGACCATGCGGCTGCGGGGCGTATCCAGTTCGATCTCGAGCGGGTGCCCCTCGCTGACGTGGCCGACGCATGGGGTCGGCAGGCCGCCGGGGTCGACACCAAGCTGGTGCTCGTCCCGTAGCCAGCCAATCACGGCACTTGAACGCCCGCGCGACGCTTGCCGCCGCGCTGCTCGGGCTCGCGCTCGGTTACAACTTCGGCAACATCGGCCCGATAGCCGAGCGGGTCTCGGTCGACTACGGCATCGGACTCGCAGCGGTTGGCGTCATGACGATGCTGCTGGCGCTCGTGCATGCGCTCGTGCAGATTCCGAGCGGGCGGGTTGTCGATCGTGTCAGGGCCCGTCACGCGGCGATGGCGGGCCTCGCACTCGTGGTCGGCTGCAACGCGGTCGCGCTCATTGCGCCAGAGCCCTGGCTCGCAATGCCGCTGCGCGCATTGATGGGGGTGGGTACAGGTCTGGGCTTCATCGCCGGGACGCAGTACGTACGCGAGATTGGAGCCGTCGCGCAGGGCATCTTCGGCGGCGCGGCGCTCGGAGGCGCTGGTCTGGCGGTAGCGCTGATGCCTGCGATCTCCGACGCGTTCGAAACCTGGCGAGCACCGTGGATCTCGGCGATGGCGTTCCTCATGGCGAGCCTGTTGCTGTTCGTCGTTGCCCCGGCCGGGCCACCGGCCGCCCGTCGCGTCTTGCCGGCTCGTGCACACGCTGGGGCATCAGACAACTCGCTCTTTCGGGATCCCGGCCTCTACCGGCTCGCAGCCATGCACATGGCGGGGATGGGTCTCGCGCTCGTCGTCGCCAACTGGGTCGTCACCTTGTTGACGCGCGCGGGTGAGATCGAGAGCCAGTTGGCCGGCCTGCTTGGCTCGTTGACGCTGCTGCTCGGCATCGCCACGAGACCGTTTGGCGGTTGGATCCTCCACCACCGTCCGGACAGGCTGCGCACGGCGCTCGTTGTGAGCATCGCGGCCTGCGCCGTCGGGACGGCTCTGCTCGCGATCGCCGGCCCGATCGCGCTCGCAGCCCTCGGCGCTGTGCTCATCGGACTCGGGGCGGGAATCCCGTTTGCGCCGTCGTTCACGGCTGCCGCGATGCGCCGGCCCGAGGCTCCCGGGACGGCGGTAGGCCTGGTCAACACCCTCGGCAACGGCGTCGTCGTCGTGGGCGCGCCCCTGCTCGGCCTCGCTTTCTCGTTGCCCGGAGACGGACGTGTCGGGTTCTTGATCGTGGCCGTCATCTGGCTCGCTGCGCTGCTCGCGCTACCGAGCGATGAAGAACTCGGCGTCACTCCCGCGAGGAGAGCTAGTACTCCTTGACACGCTCGTCGACGGCGCCCGATCCGTGGCAAGGCGTGCTCGTGGCAACCGTTGCCCGCTTCCATCACCGATCGGTGGACGCGCCGACTAGGCTTCCTTGGCCCGAAAAGCGGCCTTAGCGTGCGCAAAACGCTCTACATTCAGCTGCTCCTCCTCAGCGTCGTTATCGGGGCGATCACGTTCGTTATCTCCCTGGTCGTGATCTCCTGGCTTCCGAAGGTCGCGTCAGAGGAAGGCGAGCGGATCGATGCGATCTACCTGTTCACGTCGATCATCTGCATCGTCATCTTCGCAATCGTCGCGGCCGTCACGATCTACGCCATGTTCAAGTTCCGGGCAAAGCCCGGCGAGCTCGAGGACGGGAAGCCGATCCACGGCCACACGGGGATCGAGATCATGTGGACGTTGATACCGACAATCCTCGTGACCGCGATTGGCATCTGGAGCGCGATCGTCGTCGTACAGAACGACGATCTGCCCGACGATCACCGCATCGTCGCGGTGCAGGCGCAGCAGTTCGCCTGGTCGTTCACGTACAACGACGAGAGGGACGGTCTGGGCGGCATGCAGGTAGGCGAGCTCGTCGTTCGCGTGAACGAGCCGTTGGAGCTGCACATGACCTCGCCCGACGTCATCCACGCGTTCTGGGTGCCCGAATGGCGCCAGAAACAGGACGTCGTGCCCGGAATCACGACCTTCTACCGCATCACCCCGACCGAGGAAGGCGTGTTCCCGATCATCTGTACTGAGCTCTGCGGCCTGGGTCATTCGGTGATGAGGAACCAGGTCAGGGTGCTGAACGACGAGGCATTCGAAGCGTGGGCCACGGAGATACGGAGCGCGGTCGACGGTGGCGGTGAGACGCTCGGAAAGTCGGTATTCCAGAATCAGGGTTGCGCCGCCTGTCACGCCCTCGCAGACGCCGGTGCCACGGGCGCCATCGGGCCCGACCTCGATAGTGTTCTGACTGGCCAGAGCGCGGAAGCGATCAGGCAATCGATCGTGGATCCAAACGCCGTGATTTCAGAGGGTTTTGCCGAGGGTGTCATGCCTCCGTACGGCGCCGTGCCTGAGGACCAACTCGAGGCGCTCGTCGACTACCTCGCGACGGCGGTCGGTGACGGATCGTGAGCGACGCCACTGCACACACCGTCGAGCATGGAGAGCACGAGGTCGGCCATGCACCGGCGCCGCCGGATCGCCGCAATCTGCTGCAGCGGCCGGGTTGGGTGCGGGCGGTCATGTACGGGGCGATCTCGTTCGGCCTCGCGACAGCTTTCGTAACCGGTCTTCGCTCGCTCGGCGATCTCGATCCCATCTGGGAGCTCGACGTGCTGCTCACGGCGTGGACCGTCGTCGTGCCGCTCGGCTTCCTGACCGGCTTGGGAGTGTTCAGCTACTGGATCTACTGGGTAACGGGAAAGCCAACACTGCCCGACGACCACTCGGGCCACGGGGCCGACTCCTGGAAGGACTACTTCAAGGTCAACACCGACCACAAGGTGATTGGCGTTCAGTACCTGATCACCGTCTTCTTCTTCTTCGTCGTCGGCGGTCTAATGGCGATGTTCATCCGGGCCGAACTCGCCGAGCCGGGAACGCAGCTCATCGATCCGAACGCCTTCAACGGCTTCACCTCGGTCCACGCGACGCTGATGATCTTCCTCTTCGTCGTGCCGGTATTCGCGGGCCTCGGCAACTACGTGATCCCGATCATGATCGGCGCGACAGATATGGCGTTCCCGCGGCTCAACGCCCTGTCGTTCTGGATGCTCCCGATCGGCGGCCTGATCATCCTGTCAAGCTTCCTGCTGCCAGGCGGGGCGTTCTCCGCCGGCTGGACGAACTACGCGCCGTTAGCGACGCAGCAGCCCGACTCGAACCTCATGTTCCAGATGGGAGTGCAGTGGGCCGGTGCGTCGTCGATTGCCACAGCACTGAACTTCCTCGTCACCATCATCACCATGCGCGCGCCCGGGATGACGTTCTGGCGCATGCCGCTGCTCTGCTGGGCAAACTTCACGACCTCGTTGCTCGTCGTGCTCGCCACACCGTTCATCGCTGGCTCGCAGTTTTTGCTCATGTTCGACCGGGTGCTCCACACGAATTTCTTCGAGGTGGCCGGCGGCGGCTATGTCGTCGGGTACCAGCACATCTTCTGGTTCTATTCGCACCCGGCCGTCTACATCATGTTGTTACCCGGGTTCGGGATCATCTCCGAGGTCTTATCGGTGTTCGCCCGCAAGCCGATCTTCGGCTACCGGTTGATGGCGTTATCGCTCGTGGCGATCCTGTTCCTCGGGTTCTCTGTGTGGGCGCACCACATGTTCGTAGCCGGCATGGCGCCGTGGCTTCGCATACCGATGATGATCACCACCCTGCTCATTGCCGTGCCTACGGGCATCAAGGTGTTCAGCTGGTTAGCCACCTTATGGGAGGGAAAGATCCACTTCAAGACGCCGATGTTATGGGCCGTCGGCTTCATATCCATGTTCGTCATCGGCGGGCTGTCCGGAATCTTCCTGGGCTCCGTGCCGATCGATCAGCATGCGAGCGACACGTACTTCGTGGTCGCGCACATTCACTACGTGCTCTATGGCGGCTCCGTCTTCACGATCTTCGCGGGTGTCTACTACTGGTTCCCGAAGATGACGGGGAGGATGTACAACGAGACGCTTGGGAAGGCGCACTTCTGGCTGACGTTCATTGCGTTCAACGTGACCTTCTTCGCGCAGCACTGGGTCGGATTGCAGGGGATGCCACGCCGTGTGGCCGACTACGACCCGGTGTTTGCCGACTGGAACATGGTCAGCTCGATCGGCTCCTTCGTGCTCGGGGCATCGACGCTGATCTTCCTCTACAACATGCTCGTCAGCTGGCGTAGCGGCGAACCCGCTCCATCCAACCCATGGCGAGCGCTAACGATCGAATGGCAGATTTCATCGCCGCCATCGAAGTTCAACTTCGACGAGATCCCGCAGGTGGTCGGAGGGCCGTACGAGTACGGGGTTCCGGGCGCTCGCCACGTGGTGCTGAACGGCTCCCGCACGGTGGAGACGGAGAAGCCGGAGCCGGCCACGGTAGGAGCCGAGCACTGACCGGTCGCCGGGCGATTCCACGAGCATGACGAGCGTCGCACCCACGGAATCTGATCACGGCCACGCCCACGGGCACGGCGACCACCCGCCCGAGCAGTACTACAGCTCCAAGGTGGAGCCGCCGATTCTCGGCATCTACCTGTTCTTGGCTTCGGAGGCGATGCTCTTCGGCTCGTTCTTCGCGGCGTACTTCTTTGCCCGTGTCGCGGTTCCGCACGAGTTCTGGCCGCCGATCAACCCGAAGACGGGGCACCAGTTCGAGCTGCCGGTCTTCCTGGCGCTCATCAACACGATCATTCTCGTTACGTCGAGCGTCACGGTCCACTGGGCGGTGACCTCGCTCAAGCGCAACTATCGCGCCGGCTTGATCGCTGGTTTGACCCTGACATCGCTCCTCGGCCTCACCTTCCTCCTCATTCAGATCCGCGAGTACATGCGCATCGGCTTCAGCCCTCGCGACGAGGCGTTCGGCTCCACGTTCTACGGGCTGACGGGTCTCCACGGCGCGCACGTGTTCATGGGCTTGACGTTCCTGAGTTTTGCGCTTTGGCGCTCGATGAAGGGCCACTACTCGCCAAAACACCACGTCGGTCTCGAGCTTCCGGCGATCTACTGGCACTTCGTGGACGTCATGTGGATAGTCGTCTACGTGATGGTCTACGTGGTCTGAGCTCGCAGCGCCGCGCCGGTGCGAGCAGAGGCGTTGTTCAATGAACCCGCTTCGAAGCGAGCAGGACGCATTTCGCTTCCTCATCCTCGTGATCGGCGTCGCGCTCGCCACCGCGGCTGCTGGCGTTCTCGGCGACGGGCAGACAGCGCTCGCGACACTTGTTGCTCTCGTCGCCGGTCTTGCCGTCGGCATGCGGCTCGCCCGTCGCCAGCAGTTCGCGGCTGCCGGCGGCACGTCGTCCGAGCGCCCGCCTGGTCTACCACTCCTCTTGGTCGCGCCGACCGAGCTAGCCGGCGCGGCGCTCGCGCGCGAGGTCGCGGCGGAGGAGGGGACTCGCTCAGTGCGCGCCGTCCTGCTCGCGGCGGACGACGAGTTGCGGGACTCAGCGAGCCGGCGTGCCGCCGAGCTGCGGGCGCTGCTCGGGGAGCACGGGATCATGGCCCAGGTCATCTCGGTGGCACGGGCAGACGCCCAGACCGCAGTTGCAGCTGAGCTTCGGGACGGGGTTGTGAGCCACGTGTTCATCGCGACGCATCGCCGGGATCACCCCGCGTTCTCGGAGGAGGAGCGGCTCGTTCATGCGATCGACGCGTCATCGGCGACACCCGTGGTCGCCGTCGCGTTCTCGTCAGGCTAAGGACGCGGAGGCGTCCGGAGGGCCGCTAGCCGCCGTCGGCGGGTAGCTGTTCTGCCGACGGGGTCTCCGGTGATGACACCGCAGCACATAGCGCCTTCGCACTGTCCGTGGCGGGATCATCTTCCGGCAGGAAAACGAGGCCGCTACACGTCGCGACGTAGAACGCGATGTTGTTTGCTTCCTGGTTGGTGAAGCCGTAGTCATCGCGGCTCGGCATCGCGACACGGGACTCGCCGTCCACGTTGTCGATAGCAACGTCGGTGGGCGTGCCGGGAATCTCCATCTGCTCCCGTACGACCTGCTCGAAGGTGCTCAGAGCGAAGTTCTGGGCTCGGGCGGGACCGAATGCATCGTCGAGGTTGGGCCCGATCTTCCCCTGGGCGCGCGGACCGGCGTCACTGAGCGTGTGGCAGGCTCCGCACGTCGGCGGCGCGTCTGCCTCGCCGGTGCCGTTCAGGAACAGCGCCTTGCCGGCAGCGAGGTCATCGCCATGGGAGACCTCCGGATTCCCGCCGCAGCCGGCAGCGATAACTGCCGCGGCGAGCACGATGAGTGCCAGGGCGGTGCGCACGAGCGCGAACCCTACCGGCTGTGGATTCCGCCCTGCCGCTTCAGCCGTGAGCGCGCCGCTGGTTCGGGGCCGGGGCTCGGCGTTCGTCGGCCGGCGCGGCGATTAGCCGCCGCCCGTGTCTTCCCCGACGTTGCCGATTGGCGATTGTTCGCCGATCGATCCTCGAGGAGCGCCGGCCCCGCCACCTTCGCCCGGCTGCTCGAAAATCGGTGCGTTGGGATCGATCCGTACCTGCGCGGCCCGCTCGTCGATCACCTGGTTCAGCTCGTCGGGGACCTCGCCGCCGATAAGGATCACCCGGTCGCGCACCTGGACAGAGGCGGCACCGCCCGGATCGAGCTCGAGGGCGCGGATGTATGCCGCGATCGCCTTGTCCGTGTCGTCTGCGGCCTCTGCGGCCTGTCCGAGCTGAAGCTGCAAGGTCGGGCTGTTCGGCGAGAGGACGGCGAGACGTTCGATCGTCACGAGCCAGGGCCCGGCTCGGTCGGCGGCCTCATCGAAGGCTGCTTCGGCCTCTTGGTTCGCGGCGTCAGCGATCCTCGATGTCAGCTCGTTCTCAGCGAGGGTCTGCGTAAAAGGTGTAGACGTCGGGTCGAACAGGACGAGCGTGCTCGGATCGGAGAGCAGAGCGTCCTGCTGAAGGATCTGTGCTCGTTGGGTGGACTGGCCGACGCTTGCCTGGTAGAGAAGTGCGAGTTCCTGCAGCGCCTGCGTGTCGTTCGGCTCCAGCTCGAGATAGCTCTCATACGCGGCTGGCGCTTCATCGAATCGCTGCTCGGCGCTCAGCGCCTGGGCGAAGTCGAGTCGTGCTTCCGGATCGTCGGGGTTGTCGGCGAGGTTCTCCTGCGCTTTGTTCGCGGAGATCTGCGCGTCGCCCTCACGGCCGAACACGCCGCCGATCACGTCGGCGACACCGCCTCCGCCCTGTCCCCCTACACCGAACCCGATGAAGCCGATGCCGAAGGCAGCCGCGAGCAGCACGAAGACCCACTTCGCACGCTTGCGAAGCATCGGGAAGAACATCAGTTCCTCGGCCTGACTCTCTGTCCGGCGCGGTTGTGGACGCTTCGTCGGTTGCTCTTGCGGTGTGCGTTCCGCCCTTACGTGGCGGCGGTCACGCTGGCTTCGAGCATGCGAGCGCGAGCGGCTTTTGCGGCCTCCCGAAGCTCGTGCCATTCGAACCCTCCTCGGTCATAGCGGGTGGTTCCATCTGTGATGGTACGCAAGATGT
>JAUVPB010000233.1 GCA_030598925.1 Actinomycetes bacterium | reverse complement strand
TCCATCGCGAGATGTGACGTGAACGACGTAGAGAGGGCACTCAGCGACCCCGGCCAGATACGTGGCCCGTTTGATCGCCTCAGCCTCGACAACCGGCGGGCGCGTGTCCGCGAAGGCTGCGAGCCCGTCCCTGTCGGTTGCGCGCACGCCCGCGAGGGCCTGGTTGGCGAGCTCCTGATTCTCGCAATGAACGAGCATGACGCCACCGACTGAGGCGGTAGCCCGGAAGGCCTCGAGGAGCTGGGCGTCGTCGATTCCCTGAATGCCAAGCTTGTAGCCCTCTTCGCCCTTGTACGCCATCAGCGCCTTGAAGGACGTGAGCTCAAACTCGCGTGCGTAGTCGGGAATCGACGCAATCTGTTCGTCCGACATGAGCATGAGGTGGAACCCGAAGTCAATGTGGGCGCGACGCTCGGCTCCCTCGATCTCCGCATGGAACGAGTCGGGCGGGTAGCCCTCCAGGTCACGGTGCATCTTGAGGATCGTCGTCACACCGCCGATAGCCGCCGATCGCGTCTCCGTTGCGTAGTGGGAGAACTCCGGTGCTGGGTAGAGCTGAACGTGTGGGTCGATGGCCCCAGGCAGCACATTCTTCCCGCCAGCGTCAATGACTTCGGCGCCGGTGGGAACCACGCCGGGTTCGTTTGCAAAGACCTCGACGATCGTCCCGTCCCGCGCCCGCAGCCCGCCGTCGACGATCGATCCGTCGGCGTAGACAAGCCGCGCGTTGCGCAGGACGAGCTCGCTCACAACGCGACGTTACCAGCATGCATATCTGGGCACGGAGCCGCGCGCCCGCGGGATTGCCCTTACTCTGGGCTGGTGAAGGCGGACGTCAAGCCGCTCAAGAGGAGCTCGGAGGGTGCAACGTTCGACCGGCAGCGCCTCGGGGAAGTGAAGACGGGGCTCGCGTCCTCGCCGGGTCGAAGATGGTCGATCCGCGAGTAGCCCGGGCCTGGAGCGGAGACGCCGAGCTCTACGAGCGAGGCCGTCCAGGCTTTCCGCACGAGGCGGTCACGATCGCGATGAACGGACTCGGTCTCAGGCCCGGCGCCCGTGTCCTCGACCTCGCAGCCGGCACGGGCAAGCTGACGCGGGCCCTCGTCGCTGCTCACCTGAGCGTCGTGGCGGTGGAGCCGCTCGAGTCGATGCGGGCGGTGTTCACTCGGGTGTGCCCCAGCGTGACGGTCCTCGACGGAACCGCCGAGCGGATCCCTCTCTCGGGCGGGAGCATGGACACGGTGTTTGTCGGGCAGGCCGTCCACTGGTTCGTCGTCCCCGTCGCGTGCCGAGAGATCGGCCGCGTCCTACGGTCGGGTGGTGGCGTAGCGCTGCTTCGAAATGACTGGCTCGAGGGGGAACGGGCGCCGCCGTGGCTCGCAGAGTTGAGGGCGGTGCTGGGATCGCACGCGCCCGGCGAGGAGCCGGCGCGCTCGCCCTACGGAGGTCGATGGAAGCAGGCGCTCTCAGACTCGTCGGTGTTCGAGGAGCTCGAGAGCGCCAGCGTGGAGCACGAGGAGACCGTCACCGTGGACGGCGTCATGGCCATGATTGCCTCCTGGAGCTTCCTCGGCACCTCGGGGGTCGAGCGAGCGAGGCTCACCCGCGATTCGGAGCGGGTGCTTCGAGCTCACGCGGGCCCCGGAGCCGAGCCGACGATTGCCGTTCCCTATCGCGCGCAGATGTGGTGGGCACGTCGCGCTGAGCGCTCCTAGGCACGCCGACGGTCGCGCGCGCAAGAGCGAGGGTGGAGCCGGCCGTCTCGTGGCGCGTCGGGCCTCGGCCTGCGCAGGCAAAGTCTGCCCGTCACGACCAGCTCTCGTGGTTAGCGAGCCACCACTCGGCGATATCGAGGCGCGTCGCTATCCAGATGTCGCTTTCTTTCTTCGCGTGTTCGATCACTTGGCGCAACGCCCAGGTCCGGCCGGCCTGGCCCATCCACCGGGGATGGAGCCCAATCGACATCATCTTCGGCGTGCCTCCGCGTCCTTCGCGCAGTAGCTCGTCGATGCCTCTCGTGCAGTACTCGACGAACTGGCTCAGGCCGAGCGAGCCCTTGTGGATCAGCCGGCCGTCGTTGTACGTGTAGGTGTATGGCACCACGAGGTGCCGTACGCCGGATACCTCGGTGAAGTAGGGAAGGTCGTCGTTGACGGCGTCAGCGTCGTAGACGAAGCCGCCCTCCTCGACGAGTAGCTCACGAGTCCACGCGCTGCCCGAGTAGCGACAGAACCAGCCGCGCGGTCGCTCGCCGCAGGCGCGCTCGATCGACTCGATCGCCCAGCGCATGTGCTGCTCCTCTTCTTCTCGCGTCTCGAACAACCACGGCTCTGACCAGCGCCAGCCATGGGAGCATGGCTCATGGCCCGCGCGCGCAAGCCAGCGACCGACCTCGGGGTTGCGCTCGAGCGCCGCACCGCAGGCAAAGAACGTTGAACGAATCTCGTACTCGTCGAACAAGCGAAGAAGGCGCCACACACCCGCGCGGCTGCCGTATTCGTAGGACGACTCGACCCCGAGGTCCCGGTAACGCTGGTCCATGACGTAGTCGAACTCGCCCTGCCCCTCGTTCCGCTCATCACCCGCCGGCTTCGAGTACTCCGAGCCTTCCTCGTAGTTGACGACGATGTTGAGTGCGAGCGCCGCCCCGTCCCGCCAGACGACTTGTGGCGGCGACGCTCCGTAGCCAACGAGATCGCGGCGAGGGCCGGGAACATCGTGGTCGACAAGTTGCATCAGGAGCCTCCTAGATCGGGATCCGAGTGGTCTCGCTCAGAAGTCGATTTCCTTGCCCGCCATGAACCCCCCGTCGACGCCCAGCGCGACCCCAGTGACCCAGCTCGCCTCCTCGCTTGCGAGGTAGACGAATGCGTTCGCGATGTCAGCGGGGTTACCCAACCGGCCGATCGGCGTGTACTTCACGGCAGCTGCGCGCGCCGCGGCCGGATCGGGCTGCTGATCGATGATGCCCTCGAACATCGGCGTCTGCACCATGCCCGGGCAGACGCAGTTCGCCCGAATACCGTGCTGGGCGCCGTCGAGGGCGAGGCACTTCGTCAGCATGACCACACCGGCCTTGGCGGCGCAATACGCCGCCTGACCACCGGTCGCCATCACGCCGAGGATCGAGGCGGTGGCAAGGACGCTGCCACCCTCCTCGACCAGGTGGGGCCAGGCTGACTTGACCGTTAGGTAGACGCCTGTGAGGTTAGTAGCGAGGCCGTCGTTCCACTCCTCGAGATCGGTTTCGTCCAGCGAACCGAGGACGGGCCGCCCCGCGTTGCAGACGACGGTGGTCAGTCCGCCCATCCGAGCGACTGCCTCGGCAACGGCGTTCTCGACGCTCTCGGGCGAGCGGACGTCGAGCATCACGTCACCGCCCACAAGATCACCAACGACGACCTGCGCCCCTTCCTCGGCAAAGCGTCGTGCGACCGATTGCCCGATCCCCGAGCCACCGCCCGTAACGAGCGCTCGTTGCCCCGACAGTCTTCCAGCGACGTTGACTCGCTCTGCGGACACGGGTCATCTCCTTCCTGTCGGCCGGTGCTCTGCGGCTGCAGAATCTCACCACGCCGCCGCCCTGTCAATGCCCCTGTCAGTTAGCGTAGGGGTGCACGCCGTCTCAGGAGGGATTCAATGGAGCGCAGCCCGCTACACGACAAACTCGAGTCGGGCAAGACCGCCCTCGGGCTCTACATCAACAGCCCGGACATGGTCGAGCTCTGCGGTGTGCTTGGCTTCGACTGGTTCTTCATCGATCAGATGTGGACAGGTCACGATTGGGGCCGCACTGAGGAGCTGGTTCGAGCCGGTGAAGCAGCTGGAATCACACCTGCCGTTCGCGTTCAGTCGGAGCCGTGGCTGGGCTACGATCGCCGCGTCTCGGTCGAAGTCGCCCGCGCGTGCGGAATAGGCGCGCAGTTCGTCATCGTCTCGCACTCGGGCAAGAAGGAAATCGAGGAGTGCCTCGAGGCCGGCAAGGGCTGGCACAAGCGAATCATGACGGTGCACCCATACAAGAGTTTCGACGAATGGGACAGCGTGCTCTCGGAGCAGCTCGGCCAGACCTTCGTGATCCCCCAACCGGAGACCCGCGACGCGCTCGAGACGCTGCCCGAGATCATGGAGCACCCAGATGTCAAGCTGGTCTTCATCGCCATGACCGACGCATCGCGCATTCTGACCGGCAAACACACGCCGGACTTCGATCACCCGGCTCTCTGGGAGTACGTCGACAAGATCGTGGCGCTTGGCCGAGAACACGACGTGACCGTCGGTGCCAACACGAGCTACACCTACAGCCTCGAGG
>JAUVPB010000304.1 GCA_030598925.1 Actinomycetes bacterium | reverse complement strand
GGTGGCACGAGCTTGTCGACAACCTTGTTAGAGGAGGCGATCACGACAAACCGCTCAGCAGCTGCCGCCACGATCTTCTCGCGTGTGTGCGCTGCGCCACCTCCCTTGACGAGCCACCCGTCTGGGGCGACCTGATCGGCTCCGTCGATCGCAACGTCGAGCCCATCCAACTCGTCAAACGGGACAACGTTCAGACCCACTCGTCGAGCCCGCTCCTCCGTGGCCGCACTGGTCGCTACACAGGTCAGCTCGAGTCGGCGACTCGCGAGGGCAGGGAGGAGGTACGAGACCGTCGAGCCGGTCCCGAGCCCGACACGCATGCCGCTGCTGATGAGCTCGGCCGCGGCCTGCGCGGCGAGCTGCTTCTCGCGTTCGAGGTTGATCTCTACCACCCGCCTATCCTCCGATGGCTGTCGGCACATGTTAGAACGATTCCCTCCCTGCTCACGACGCCCGGGAGTGATGTATGTTCGCGCCTACCTAACGTGGGGGAGGTTCCGACAACGGCGCTCTGAACGCGCGTCCGAAGACCGATGAGTCCTAAGACTGTTAGACGGGCCGGGGTTCGGACTCCAGACGATCACGTCATCGTCCTGTTCGGTGCCACGGGCGATCTCGCAAAGCGCAAGCTCTTTCCGGGACTGTTCCATCTGGATGCTGCCGGCCTGCTTCCGCCCGATTTTCGGATCATTGGATCGGGACACAGCGCCGCTGTCTCGAACGAGGAGTTCAGAGAGCACGTCCACGACTCGATCGGAGAGTTCGGACGGCGCGAGCTGACCGACGAGCACTGGGCTCGCTTTGCTCCGAAACTCTCCTTCGCGGCTGCAAGCGCGGATGATGGCTCCGGCCTGTTGCGTGCGGTCGAAGACGCGGAGAGCGAGATCGGCGGGAGTGTCCGCCGCCTCTACCATCTGGCAATTCCCCCTGTCGCCTTTGCGAGCATGGTTGAGATGCTCGGGTCGAGCGGACTCGCGCGTGGTGCCCGCGTCATCGTCGAGAAGCCGTTCGGCACCGACCTCCTATCCGCGCAGTCCCTGAACGAGACGATTCACTCGGTCTTCGACGAGTCGCAGATCTTCCGCATTGACCACTTTCTCGGGAAGGAGTCCGTCGACAACATCCTCGCTCTTCGCTTCTCGAACGGGATGACCGAACCGATCTGGAACCGCGACCACATTGACTGTGTCCAGATCGACGTCCCCGAGACGCTGTCGATCGAGGGCCGCGCAGGCTTCTACGAGCAGACCGGTGCGTTCCGTGACATGGTCGTTACCCACCTGTTTCAGGTGCTCGGCTTCGTCGCGATGGAGCCACCCGTCGCGCTCGATGCGCGCTCGCTCCGCGACGAGAAGACGAAGGTCTTCAGGGCTATGTCGGCCCTTGATCCAGCGAGAGTCGTGCGAGGCCAGTACGAGAGCTACCGCGACAGCGACGGCGTCGCCGATGACTCGGAAGCGGAGACCTTCGTTGCGCTCGAGGTCGAGGTCGATAACTGGCGGTGGGCCGGTGTGCCCTTCTACCTCCGAACCGGGAAGGCGCTAGCGGAGAGGCGACAGGTGGTTACGCTCACATTTCGCAAGCCGCCCGTCGCCATGTTCCCAGACGATGCGATGTCGGAAGGCCCTCGCCCGAACGAGCTCGTCATCGATTTCCACGACCCGGGATCGATCACGACGCATTTCAGCGTCAAGCGGCCGGGGCCGGCAATGAGGCTGAGCCCTGCGATCATGACGTTCGAATACGGCGAGTCGTTCTCTGCCGCCCAGCAGCTCGAGGGCTACGAACGGCTCATCCATGACGCGATGATCGGTGATCAGACGCTCTTTACCCGTTCAGACGGAATCGAGCGACTCTGGGAGCTGTCGAGTCCGTTGCTTGAGGCGCCGCCTCCAGTCGAGCCGTACCGAAACGGCTCCTGGGGACCTGAAACGATTCATGACCTCGTCGCGCCCCGCGAGTGGCACTTTCCCGAGGAGTAGATGTGGCCCGGGCAATCGCGATCCTTTTCGACATCGACGGAACCCTGATCACGTCTGGGGGAGCGGGCGCCGCGTCCTGGCGCCGGGCCTTCGACGACCTCTACGGCATTCCCGCCGACATCGGCGAGTTCAGCGATGCCGGCATGACCGATCCGGAGGTCGGGCGGCTCACATTCAACGCCGTGATCGGGCACGACCCATCGCCCAGCGAGCTTGGGCGCGTCATGAGCAGGAGGCTTCACTTCCTCCACGAGACCGTCGAGGAGTCGACCGGTTACCGCGTGCTCGACGGGGTTGAAGAGCTGCTACCCCAGCTGATCGAGAGGGGATACCTGCTCGGCCTCACCACCGGGAACGTCGAGGCATCGGCCCATATCAAGCTCCATCGCGCCCGCCTGAATCGCTTTTTCTGTTTCGGCGGCTACGGGTCGGATTCAAGGGATCGGACCGAGCTGACGAAGCGCGCGCTCGAGCGCGCGGAGACCGTATTCGGGGAGGCCATTGATCGATCACGGTGCCTCGCGATAGGCGACACACCGCATGACATCGAGGCGGCTCACGGCGCCGGGATCTCGGTTGTCGGCGTGGCGACGGGGCACTTCAGCGTCGACCAGCTGCGCGACGCGAAGGCCGATATTGTCCTTGCGTCGCTGGCCGAGGGCCTTCCGTTGGAGGAGGGGTAGCCGCGATGGCCGAGGTCAGCAAGCGCCATCGCGTTGTCATTGTGGGCGGCGGTTTCGGGGGACTGTTCGCGGCGCGGCTGCTCCGAAGGGCGCCCGTCGACGTGACGCTCGTCGACCGG
>JAUVPB010000047.1 GCA_030598925.1 Actinomycetes bacterium | reverse complement strand
TGTTGAGCGCCGTCGACACGCTGCTGGCAGACGATCAGACTGCATGGGCGCTCGGACCCGACGGCACCTGGGAACGGCTCGAGTCGGCGGATGACGGCCAGGAGCGAGCGAGTCACCCCGTTTTCATGCGCCGCGCGCGCCAGAATCGACCCTAGACGCCCGGGCCTGGGCCGGGGCGTCGGCCGGCCCGCTCCTTCATCAACCGGCTTGTTGTCGGACCTGCGGACAGGATGTCGACCGACAGGGCCGACACAATTCGGGTCGTGCGAGTAGGCGTCGTGAGTGTGGGGTCGCAAACCGTGCGCCTCCTAGTTGCCCGTGCCGGGGCGGGCTCGGTGGTGCCGCTCTGCCGGGAGCGGGCGACGGTCGGACTCGGCGGTGAGCTCGTGCGAAGCGGCGTGATCAGCGATGCGAAGCTCGAGCGCGCGGCCGAGCAGGTGGCCGAGTTCGCGCGTCTTGCGCGCGCCATGGCAGTGGAGCGATTCGACGTCGTGATGACCGCTCCGGGGCGTGAGGCCTCCAACACAGCGGTGCTTGCGGCGACGATCGGCCACGCTGGAGCGACGACAGCGCGGACTCTCCCAACGGAAGAGTTGGGCGTTCTCGCGTTCACCGGCGCGTTGCTCGGCAACTCGGCCGGACGTGATTCGGTCGCCGTGTGCGATGTTGGCGCTACGAGCACGGTGATCACGATCGGCACCCGAGACGGCGGCCCAGCCTACGTTCGCGCCGTTCCGTTGGGCTCCCTCACCTTGCGCTCGCTGCTTGGCCGCGAAAACCCGACGGTCGCTGGGGTCACAGCCGCGCGCGACGCGGTAGATGAGGCGTTCGAGGGCGTCGTTGTGCCCCTGCCGAAGACCGTTCTCGCCACCGGAGGAGCCGCCCGGTCTCTCGGGAAGCTGGTCGGGCGGTCGATCGACGCCGGCGCCGTCGACGCAGCGATTCGGGTCGCGCGCCTCTGCTCGGCAACGGAGATCGTGCGCATCCACGGCATCGCGCCCCATCGCGCCGAAACGCTCGCCGCCGACGCGTTGATCCTTCGCGAGCTTCACCGGCGGCTCGCGATGCCGCTGGAGGCGAGCGGCACCGGACATCGGGAAGGCTACGCCGCGCGGCTTGGCGCCGAGGCCGCCGAGGCTGCCTGACCCCGACGTCTAGGCCGCCGCGCCGGGGCGTGTCGGGGCGTGTCGGGGCGTGGTCTTAATCCGGCGCCGAGGGGCCCTCCGCGAGCGCGCGTTGAATGACCTCAGAATCCCGCTCGTAGGTCAGCAGCTTGACTGCGTCGTCGAGCTCGAGCCAGCGAACCTCATCGACCTCTGCGTTCGGCGAGAACGCCCCCTCGATCGGCGTCATGAAGAAGTAGACGACCGTCTTCGGCCGGTTCTTGTGATCGCGGTATTCGATCGTTGCGACCTCGGGACCGAGAGCACAGAGCAGACCGGTCTCTTCTTCTACCTCGCGTACGGCGCAGTCGGCATCGCTCTCGTCGGGCTCGTTCTTGCCTTTCGGCAGCGTCCAGTCGTCGTACCGCGGCCGGTGCACCAGGAGTATCGACGCGCGTCCGGTCGTACTCGGTCGGACGATGACTCCGCCGGCGGCGCGAACCTCGCCCTTTACTCCCACAGGTCGTTCGCAGCCCGCTTCAGCGCGCGCCAGGCCTTCGGGAAGTCCTCGCGCGCCTGGCGCCGGTCGCTTCGCTCGCGCTCGACGACGACGCCGGCGGCAAACGCAGCGTCAGTATCGCGGACGGCTGCCGCGAGTTGCCACACCTGGACTTCCGCAATACACGAGTCCTGGTGCTCTCCCAGAACGTCCTGGAGCCTTTTCGCTCGCCGGATGAACGGCGTTGCGTCTCGAGCCATCGTCGGCGCCGCGAACTCGGCCGCGTATCGTGCTCGTTTGCCGAGGATCCTGACCTCGTGGAGCTCCTCATCGCTTGGGTGAGTGTCTAGTCGGCGGACGCGCTTGTTCAGTCGCCTGAACTCCTTGCGCGCAAGCTCGGCGAGCGTCGGGCCATCGTCGTCGAGGCGCGCGTCCACGATCGCGCGGTCCAGTTTCTCGAGCAGCAGGAAGTACCGCGGATCCTCGAGTGCCGGCACGAGCTTGCCGCGAGCACTCTCCCGCGTGTCGACGAGCGGGCCGAGCGACATCGTGAACGGGCTCTGAAGACCGGGCGAGAGCGCGTCGGCCCGGCGCTGGAATCGCTCGAGTAGGACATCAGCGTCTCGAACGGGTCCGAGTGCGCGTCCGAGCCAGCGGAGGTCGTCACCGAGCGGCGTCGCCCAGTCGCCTCTGAGCAAGGGACGAATGGCGCGGAGCAGCGCTCGCAGCCGGCGGACGGCGACTCGCATCTGATGGAGCTCCTCTGGATCAGTCCCAAGTCTGGTCCCTGGATCGTGGGCGATGAGTGCTCGACGCTGGATCGCAATGCGTGCCCGCACGTGCGCTGAGGTCGAAGCGTGACGTCGCGGGCGAGGATGCGCGGGCGCAGGTTGCAGGTCAAGGGCCTGGAGGAGCTTTGGCCGCGGGTCGCCGTCGACTGCACCCGCCGCGAGGAGCACGCGTCTCACCTGCTCGAGCGCTGTCTCGTTGTCGTCAACCAGCTCGACCTCGATCTCCGTGAACGACGACGTGACACGATCGTCGTCGATGACCGAGACGACATCGATCACGACGTCAGCCACATCGCCTTCGATCCCGCGGACGCGGACGCCGCTTCGATTGGTTCGGAGCGTGGCTGCGGGAAGTAGATCGCGACCCCGCGTGTACGCAATCACCAGGCGAACGAGGTTGCTAGGAGGTACGTGATCGCTGGCGTCGACCTCGATCTCGGATCGCGCGTCGCCGTGAGGCAGCTTGAGCTGCCAGGCGGGGCCACGGTTCTGCACGCGGCGCCGGAGGGTGATTCCTGCTGCGGCGAGCCGAAAGTCGGACGTGTCGTAGTACGTCGACACGAGAATCTCGGGCTCCAGCCGGCGGCCGGGAAGCTCGGGGAGCACGAAGCCGTTCTGCGCCTCGAGCTTGAGCTCACGCTCGAGGGTATGCCGCATGTCTTGTCCCATGGTTCCTCTCGAAGAGTAGTTCCACGGAGCCCGATTGACCTTCCCGATCGAAAAGTTTCTTGCGAGGCAGACGTGTGGGAATGCCACGTCGCTAATGTCTCGGTCGATGAAGGTGATCCTGCCAGACGAGACCGAGCTCGAGCTCGCTGACGACGCTACGGGACTCGACGCCGCAAAGGCAATCGGCCCTCGGCTCGCCGAGCAGGCGGTCCTGGTGCGTCTCGACGGCGGCGAGGTGCGTGATCTCCGCGAGCCGCTAGATGACGGTGCCCGCATTCAGATCCTCACGACTCGCGACACGCAGGACCCCGACGCGCTCGCCGTTCTCCGTCACTCCGCCGCTCATCTGCTCGCCGAAGCAGCCCAGCGCCTGTTCACCGGCACGAGGGTAGCGATCGGGCCACCGATCGACGACGGGTTCTACTACGACTTCGAGTTCCCGGAGCCGCTGACCGAGGGTGATCTCGGGCGGCTCGAAGCCGAGATCAAACGAGAGATCGCCGAGGGCCGGACGTGGGATCGTTGCGAGGTGGAGCCCGACGAGGCGCGCCGGCGATTCGAGGCCGAGGGCGAGCCATACAAGCGGGAGCTGGTCGACACGGCTGAGGGCCGGCTCACGCTCTATCAGCAGGGCGATTTCGTCGATCTCTGCCGCGGCCCTCATCTTCAGAACACGACGCCGATCAAGGCGGTCAAGCTGACCTCTCTCGCCGGTGCCTACTGGCGTGGCGACTCCGACAACGCGCAGCTCACACGTGTCTACGGGACGGCGTTCTACTCCCAGAAGGACCTGGATGAACACCTCGAGCGCCTCGAACAGGCGAAGCTTCGCGACCACCGGCGGCTCGGGAGGCAGCTTGACCTCTTCCACTTCTCCGACGTCAGCCCGGGCTCGCCGTTCTGGCACCCGAAGGGCATGGTCGTTTGGAACGTTCTCGAAGATCTCAGACGCTCTGAGAATGTCAGGCGCGGCTACGACGAGGTACGCACACCTCTGATCTACGACGTAGACGTGTGGAAGACGTCGGGCCACTGGGACAACTACCGCGACCACATGTACTTCTTCGATACCGAAGCGCGTGAGTACGGCCTCAAGCCGATGAACTGTCCAGGCCACTGCTTCGTCTTTTCTGACCACCTGCGTAGCTATCGTGAGCTCCCACTCCGCCTCGCCGAAGCGGGGCTCGTTCACCGCCACGAAGCGTCAGGGGTCTTGCACGGCCTCCTCCGTGTCCGCCACATCACACAGGACGACGGCCACATCTTCTGTACCCACGCCCAGACGGAAGGCGAAGTGATCGAGTGCCTCGACTACGCGTACTTCCTCTATGGGCTGTTCGACTTTCGCGTACACGCCGAGCTATCGACTCGACCAGAGAAACGCATTGGCGAGGACGCCCAGTGGGATCAAGCCGAGGAGGCCCTGCGTGGCGCCCTTGATCGTCAGAACCTCGAGTACGCGCTCAACGAAGGTGACGGCGCCTTCTACGGGCCGAAGATCGATCTGCACGTGACCGATGCGCTCCATCGAAGCTGGCAGCTGGGAACCATCCAGCTTGATTTCCAGATGCCGGAGCGCTTCGGACTCTCGTACGTCGGGCCGGACAATGCAGAGCACACGCCGGTGATGATCCACCGAGCGCTTCTCGGCTCGCTCGAGCGATTCGTCGGCATCGTCTTGGAGCACACGGGCGGCGATCTACCTCCGTGGATCGCTCCGGTTCAAGCGCGTGTGGTTCCAGTCGCCGACGACCATCGCCCTGCCGGGGAGGCTCTGCGCGCTGAGCTCACCGAGCTCGGCGTTCGGGCTGATATCGATACTGGCTCCGACACGCTGGGCAAGCGGATTCGAGCCGCGGAGATGGAGCGGATCCCGTTCGTGCTTGTGTACGGCGACAACGAGGCCGAGGGCAACACGCTCGCCGTGCGCGAGCGCGGCCAAGGTGTCGATGAGTACCCCCGCGCCGTCGCGCTCGAGACGATCCGGAGCGCTGCTAAGCTTTGACCGCTGCAAGCAGGAGCTCGGCGTTCCTCACCTCTCGGCGCACGGCGTACGAAGGGGTCAAAGTAAGGTGCGAGAGAACTTCGGGCTGCTGCTGCGGCCCGTTGTTGTTTCTACCGAGGAGGAACGTATCGACCCCGTGTACCAGCAGTGAGATCTCGAAGACCTGTTGAGCCGGTCCGACCGAAGATCGATCAGCCTCGAATCAACGAGGCGATCCGAGTGTCGGAAGTGCGGCTGATTAGCGAAACTGGCGAACAGATCGGGATCAAATCCCGAAAGGACGCCCTCGATTACGCATTCGACAAGAACCTCGATCTCGTCGAAGTAGCCGGGGAGGCCGACCCGCCGGTCTGTCGCGTGATGGACTACGGGAAGTATCGGTACGAGCAGGAGCAGAAGGCAAAGCTTGCGCGCAAGCACCAGCTGCAGGTCCACGTCAAAGAGATCAAGCTCCGACCGAAGATCAGCTCGAACGACTACAACACCAAGAAGGGTCACGTCGTCCGGTTCTTGAAGGATCGGGCGAAGGTAAAGGTCACCATCATGTTCCGTGGACGAGAACAAACACACCCAGAGCGAGGAAGACAGCTACTCATGCAGTTGGCCGAAGACGTCAGCGATATCGGCGTAGTCGAATCCGCGCCGTTGCAGGATGGGCGGAACATGACGATGATGCTCGGCCCCCTGCGCCACGCTGGATCGGCCGACAAGAAGCCGGCCGCTGAGCAGCCGACGAGCGACAGCACCGCGACCGAGGATGTGGCGGTCGAGAGCGCGACCGAGGATGTGGCGGTCGAGAGCGCGACGGAGGATGTGGCGGTCGAGAGCGCGACCGATGAGCAGAGGGACCCGCCGAAGGACAACGCGGCGACCGACGCCACCGCAGAGAAGGAGGCCGCAGATGCCTAAGGTGAAGACGAAATCCGGGGCGAAGAAGCGCTTCAAGGTAACTGGAACCGGCAAGATCAAGCGGCGGCACGCAATGAAGAGCCACATTCTCGAGAAGAAGAGCGCAAAGCGAAAGCGTGCCTTCGCGCGCGATCACGACGTCGCCAAGAGTGATGTCCCATCGGTCAAGCGGCTGCTCGGCCGCTAGACCCGACAGAGAGAGGAGGAGCGATGCCCCGCGTCAAGCGTTCTGTACACGCGCGCAAGAAGCGCCGAAAGGTTCTCGGCGAGGCCAAGGGTTACTGGGGTCAGAAATCGATCAGCTACCGCAAGGCCAAGGAGCAACTCCTCAAGTCGGACAGCTACGCGTACCGCGATCGCAGGAACCGGAAGCGCGCATTCCGGCGCCTCTGGATCATGAGGATCAACGCGGCCGCCCGAACACAGGGCCTCTCGTACAACCAGTTCATTGCCGGCTGTAAGAAGGCGGACATCCAACTCGACCGCAAGGTCCTTGCCGACATCGCCGTCCATGATCCAACCGCCTTTGCGAACATCGCCGAGCGCGCCAAAGAGGCCCTGGACGCGCCGAGCTAGCCGAGAGCTGGTCTGCTCGCATTGATCTCGTCGCCGCGTAACCCGCGGCTTCGCCTCATCAACCGGCTTCAGTCGCGAAGTCAGCGCGCCCGGCTTGGGCTATTCGTTTGTGCCGGCGAGGACGTCGTTCGGGCCGCACTCGATCGCGGTCTGACGCCGACCGAGCTGTTCATTGCGGCGAGCGACGGCGACGGCGAGGCTGCCTCGAGCGTTGAGCCCTTCGCTGGCGCGCTCGAGGTCGACGCCGGCCTACTGGCGAACGTCACGGGCATGGCTCACGCGCCGCGGGTCGTCGCTGTGTTCCGACGCGCCGACCTGCCTCGCACCGACTCAGCGGCACCGGCCGCGCGCAATCTCGCGCTCTGGCAGGTCTCGGATCCCGGCAACGTTGGCACGATCATTCGAACGGCCGATGCCCTGGGCCCCGCCGCCATCTACCTCTCGCGTGGCTGTGGCGACCCCACCGGTCCCAAGGCCGTGCGGGCGGCGGCGGGCGCGCTCGTGCGCGTCCCGCTGGGTGAGTTCGAGCAGGCGCCTCGACCCTGGTTCGCTCTCGTGCCGCGGGTGGGGGAGCCGGTCTCACCCGAGCTCGGTCAGGGCACCTTCGTCTGCGGGGCGGAGCGATCCGGTCTGCCGGAAGAGCTCGTGCGGCGCTGCGACCGCGTCGTCAGCATCCCGATCGTCGACGGCGCCGAGTCACTGAACGTGTCTGCCGCGGCGGCGATCGCTTTGCATGTCGGCCGCGCAATGTCGCCCACATCGCTCACTCAGCCCACTCCCCCCGGACCGCGCGGCGGCTAGCGGCGGAACGTGTCGAGAGCGGTTCGGGCGATGCGCGCCGCCAACTGGTCGCTCGCGGCGCCTACACCCCCTGCGTTCCACGTCATGACGGCGGCGACGAACGCACCGCCTTTCCAGTAGACGATTCCCGCGTCGTGGCGGGCAGTCGAGATCCAGCCAGCTTTGTGCGCAACCGTCGCGCCGCGTGTCAGGGCGCCGAGCTTGGTCCCGCGGTCCTGTGTGTGGGTGAGCAAGAACAGCAGATGGCGTGCCTCCGCCGGAGTGATCTCACCGCGGTAGTGCTTGATCAGCGGGCCCCGACCTCCGGCGGCCAGGTGGATTGCCGAGAACAGCCGGCCAAGATCCGCGGCCGTCGTGTGCTTCCCGTTCGGCAACTGCGGTTGGTCAGTGGTCTCGAGCGGGATCGGTGGCGATCGTCGCGGAGGGTTGCCGGGCAGGCCGTTGACCGTGGCCGGGCTCCGCGCAGCACGCTCGTCGTCCTCGAGGAGGTAGCCGCCGTACATGTCGGAGTCGGTCAGGCCGATGCGAGCCATCAACGCGTTGATACGTGCGGACGCGGCGCCCGTCGAGCCCGCGATCGCGACTGCGAGCGCGTTCGCATCGCGGTTACTCGAGTAGAGGATCGTTCCCTCTAGGAGTCGTCGAAGCCGCGAGCCTGGTGCAAGGGGGCCTGCCGTGGCGCGGAGTGCCTCTAGGGCGAGACCGACTTTCAGCGTCGATCCAGCCGGAAAGCGAGCCGTCGCGTTCCAGCTTCCACCGGCGCCAGTCGCCAGGTCTCGAATGTAGACGGCGCTGGTGCCGTGAAAGGCTCGCGCATGCCGCTTGATGGCTCGTGCGAGCGACCCGTGCTCGCGGCCGCGGCTGCCGCTTGGTCTTGGGGCGGCGGGCGGCGGCAAGCCGAGGATCGGCCCGACCGGCGCAGAGCGGGTGCGCGTGCCGTCTGCATCGATCGCAAGGATCCGAAGCGTGACGTCGCGCCGAGGAAGCCGGTACCGAACCGTCACGCGCCGTTCTTTCGTCGTGCGGCGCGCCACCGCCTTGCCGTCAACGAGGAGCACCACTCGGCGGGTGCCTCGCGGTACCTCCGCGACGATTCGCCCGAACGACACCTGGCTCGGCGCCGGCGTCACGATGCGCGGCGGTTCGTCGGCGGCTACGAGCGGCAGGATCATGTGACTCGTGTGACCAGCAGCGCGGCCGCGAGGGCGATGGTCGCGACGGCCAGCAGCTGAAGCGCGCGCTCCGCCGGAGCCGTGAGCGACTCACGCGTGATCGGGGACGTCGCGCCCGAGACCTCTTCCAGATCGCCTCGGACGCTTCGCACTCTGCGGCGGAGATGGCGCACGGAGGTCGACAGCTGACGCTGGGCCAGGGCCAGGGCCGTAGCGAACGCGGCGGCGAGCACGGCCGCGAGGCCGAGCGTCTCGGCCTGGGCGAAGTAGCCACACAGAACCGGGAAGCCTCCCCAGGCGAGTCCGAACCAGAGATCGTTGTGGAACACCCCGTTCCAGAGCTCGAGGTTGTACGCGACGAGGATGAAGGCTCCTGCGACGACGAACGCGGCGATCCACGGACTGACGGCGATGCTCGCGCCGAGGCCGATCGCGACGGCGCCGCCGATCGAAATGGCGGCGAGAACGATCAGAGCTGGGGCCGGAATGCCCGTTTGCAGGGGGCGATCGATCAACTCGTCGAGAACGTGCGCCCCAATTCCGACGGCGAGGAAGAACGCGAGCATCGTCGCGGCGTAGCGCCCTCCATCGAACGTCGGCGCGAGCGCAGCGCCGATCGTGACGTAGCTCAGGTGCCACGCCGTGTACGGCAGGTGGAGAAGAGTGGCGTAGTCGCGCCAGCCGCCGGGTGCCAGGGCGTAGAACGCCGGACGAGCAGCGACGTCGGGTGGTTTAGTGGCTGCCACGCGTGCCCCAGATCACGACGCCGCCGCCAAGCGACAGCGTCTGCGATTGGACGTTCTCGAAACCCGCCTCGGCCCAGCAGTCCGTCACCCGCTCCAGGGGCCACTCGCGCTCGAACGAGCGGATGCTCGGGCCGAGGAAGCGCCCAACGTCTCGCCACCCGCGGGATACGAGTCCACCCGCGAGCGGCAGTCCGGCCGTCGTGTACGCGCGCCACGCCGCTCGAGCGACCGGCTGTCGAGGGACGGCGAACTCGAGCGAGGCGACGCGTGCCCTCGGTCGAGCGACGCGGGCCAGCTCGCGCAGCGTCGCCGCAGGGTCGTCAACGTAGCGCAAGAGGTAGGTGAAGGTCACTCCGTCGAACCGCGCGTCGTCGAAGGGAAGGCTCTCGGCGCGACCTTCCTGCAGGGTCACGCGCTCGGCGAGACTCGCCTCTGTCACTCGACGCCGGCCCTCGTCGAGCATCGCTCGACTCTGGTCGATGCCGATGACCTTGCATCCGGTGCGTCGTGCGAGCTCGATCGCGACCGCTCCCGTCCCGCAGGCTACGTCCAACACCGTGTCTGTCGGTTCCGTGTCGACGCGAGAGACGAGGAAGCGACGCCACCGCGGATCCTGGCCGAAGCTCAGCAATGATGCGTAGCGGTCGTACGTCTCAGCGATCGGAGCGAACAACTCCTGCGCTGCCCGGTTGCGGTCTGTTTGGACGGACGCCACAGGGGTATTGTTGCGCCGATGGGCCTGGAGGCCGACTTGACTGTCGCGGCGACGGCTGCGGGCACGTACCGCGCGGACGATGAAGAGCTTGCCGGCGTGGTCCCCGCGGAGCCGCTGGCCGGGCGGCGCACGTACCTTTGCGCCTACCGCCGCGAAGAATTCGTGGGCTGGCTCGTGCTCGACACGAACGGTGAGCGCGTCTCCGATCGGAACCTGATTCGGGAGACGGCCTCGATCATCGCCACCTGCGAGCTGGCCGAGGAGAGCGCGGGGGGCGGCGACCTGCCGGCACTTCGCGCCCGACTCGCTGAGATCCGCGAGGAGGACGATCCGATCGGCATCGCGGAGGCTGAACAGGCAGCCAAGGACCTTGACGTCATGGTGTCAGTAACGCCGAAGGTCGCGTCGCCCAGCTACCTTGACGAGATTGGTGCTGCAGTCCGACGGCTCGAGCTCGCGCTCGGCGAGACTGGATCGTCCCCCTTCGTCGCTGCGATGCGACACGGCGTCGGTGTCGTCGAGGAGGTCGCCGGCGACGTCCAGCGCGGCTACAAGAACGAGATGACCGGCTAGGCCGGGAGAGGAGACACATGGAAGGCGGATTCGGGTTTCCCCTGGGTGGCGATCCAGATGATTTGATGCGCGGACTCAGGGAGTTTGCGGAGCGTCAGACGGAGGCAATGCAAGAGTCGCAGCGCGAGCAGTTCTCGACGCTGACGTTGAATACCGCGGTTGAGCTAACCGCCGCGGCGCTGGGGCGGCTGGATCTGACCGGAACCGTCGATGAGCAGGCTCTCGCCGTCCGCGATGCGATGCGCGTGCTCTTCCCGGAGGCCGTCGGCCTCGTCTCTGCTGCCCGCCAGGGCTTTATGCGCGAGGGCTAGGAGGCGACGCCATGCAGCCCGCGGCTATCACGCGATGAGTGAGTAGCCGCCGTCGAGCACGATCGACTGGCCGCGGATCATGGCGGCGTCGGGCGAGGCGAGGAAGCACACGACCCGGGCAATGTCGGCCGGCTCGACGAGTCGGCCGGCCGGTGTCCGTCCGCGATAGAAATCGAGCATCGCCTTCCTGTCGGGGAACTGCTCGAGCGCCTCGGTGTCGACGAGGCCCGCGGTCACGGCATTGACGCGAATGTCCTCCGGCGCGAGCTCAACCGCGAGATACCGGACGAGAGCTTCGATCGCGGCTTTCGACACGCCGACGAGCACGTAGTTTTCAAGTACGCGCGTCGAGCCGAGGCTCGAGAGCGCCACCAGCGCCGAGCCGCGCGAGAGGCGGGGTGCCGCGACGCGAGCGAGGGTGAAAAGGGAGCGGGCGTTCGCGTCCATCGTCCAGTCCCAGTGCTTCTCGGTCAGCTCCAGGACTGGTCGAATCACTCCGGTCGCAGCGTTCGCGATGACGACGTCGAGTTCGCCGACCTCGTCGAGCATCGCCTCGAGCCGGGTTGTATCGCCGAGGTTGCCTCGGAGGAGCAAGGGTTCCGCGCCGCGCTCACGAATTGCCGCTGCGGTTTCCTGAGCCGAGCTGTCGCTTCGTAGGTACCCGATCGCGACGCGGCTCGCGCCCCGCTCGGCAAACGAGAGCGCGATCTCGCGGCCGATGCCGCGGGAGCCGCCCGTGACGAGGACCGAAGCGCCTGCGAACCGACTCGCATGGAGCGCTTGCTCGGTCATGTCAGCTGTGGGTACTCGGCTCGCGCGCTCGTCCGTGACTCTTGAGCGTGTCCCATCCGAGTCGGGAGGCGGGCTCAAGGGGCCCTTCCTCGGCCTGGCAGGTCGCGCAGCCCAGCCGGTCGAGCATCTCGATGCGGGACTCCGCGTAGCGGCGAACCGAATGTTGGTCCGGGAGGTCGCGGATCAGATGCAGCACTCGAGCGCGAATCTGGTACGCGAAATGCGGAGTCGCGGCTCCGACGAGGGCGTCGACATCGTGAATTGTTGGCTCCATCGCATCGGTCATCGCGGCGGGACTCTAGCATCGAGACCCGAGGCTCCCGAGGTGCTGTTCTCGAGCGGACGCGGTGAGGCCCGCGACCTATGCTCCCGGCAGCGATGCGTGCCCGAACCCTCGTCATCGACTACGACGCAACCATCACCGAGGACGACGTGCTGAACCGGGTAGCCGTTGAGTTCGGCGGGGACGACGATCCGGCCGGCGCGGGTGATCGGCTCGACGGGCGGGAGCTGACGCTGCATGAGGTGCTCCGAATCGAGTACGCAGGAGTTCGCGCGACGCGCGAGGAGGTAGTTGCCTGGGTGCTCGCGAACGCCCGGTTGCGAGCTGGTTTCCACGAGTTGGTGGCAATGCTCCAGAGAAACGGCTGGCCTCTGATCATCCTGTCGAGCGGCTTCCACACCCTGATCGAGCCGGTCCTCGAGCGTGAGCGCCTGACGCATCTGCGCCTGATCGCGAACGATGTAGACCCGAGCTCACGCGGTTGGCGTGTCCGCTTTCGTGACGAGTCCATGTGTGCCGTGTGCGGCGAATCGTGCAAGCGGCGGACGCTTGCGTCGCTGGGCATCACTGGTGAGCTGATCTACGTAGGCGACGGCTACTCGGACCGTTGCGCCGCGCTTGCCGCTGACCGCGTGTTCGCACGCTCCGGGCTCGCGCACTACCTCGCTGCGCGCGACGTACCGTTCGAGACATTCGAGACCTTCCACGAGATCGCGACGGCGCTCGAGGCCTGAGCGAGCCTGTGCGTCGGGCAACGTCCGCGGGCGTCACGTTTCAAGGGCCACGAAACAAGACGGGACGGCGGCTCTCCCCCGAGCGAGCCGCCGTCCCGTCTTCGACCGACGCCCAGGCCGGCCAGTTTGTTCGTCTGAAGCTAGGTGGTCTTGGGAACCAGGTCGTCCTTCGGTGCGTCCTTCGACTTCTCCTCAAGTGCGACGTCGTCGGGATCGTCCGTCATCTCGGGGCCCGCGAACCAGCGACCCCACGTGTGGATGGTTCCGATCGAGCCGGCCGGGAACTTCGCCTGACCGAGCTTCGCCCGGAAGTAGAGCATGAAGTTCGAGCCGGTCACGGTTGCGTTACCGATGCCTCTGCACTTCGTGACGGCGACGCCGCTCTTCTTCGTCCACGTGCGCTTGTAGCCGCGACCCTTGCACTCGACCACGACATCGTCGCTGAGCGCCCAGACCTTCACGACACCCCGCCATGCCCGGAGCTTCGTCGAGGTCCCCTCGGGCTGCTGCACCGAGCGGCTGCCGAGCTTTCCGTGTCCTGTGAGCAGGAGCTCGTGCTCACCGAGCTCGAAGGTCTGATGGCGCTTCCGATCGTGATGTGCTCTCCACCAACGGTCGATTCGGTGATCGATCGCGACGCGGACGCGCTTCTTAGCATCTTCGCGAAGCTCGTGTTTGACCACCTTGTGGCCGGAGCCACCGTCTCCCTTGTGCGCGAGGGCCGCGCCCGGCAGCGTAAGCGCCAGTGCCGCGGCGAGGATGAGCGCATGCCTGATTCGCATTCTTTGTGCCTCCATCGTTTGCAGAGTTGCCCGACTGACTTCGACGAACTGTTCAAACGGTTGCTGCCACCGGTTAGCTGTTCGGTGCGGCCGTGCTAGGAACGGGTAAGTGGTCCGTTCGGGTTTGCCTTTTGTAGGGTTTCGCCATCACTGAACTGACGATCGATGACGAGGGGACCGTGCGGCTGATCGCGCCGGACTCGCCGACGGAGGAGTTTCTGCGTGAGCTCCTCGACCAGGTGGAAGCCGTCGGCGCGACCCGGATCGTGGTCGAGACCAGCCACGAGGCCGGCGAGGCGTGGATCAGGGCCGGGTTTACGGAGACGGCTCGGGTACTCGAAGCGCCGCTTGAGATCCTGGCGCGACACAGTGCCGCGCCCGCTGAGCCGTCATTCGGCTCGATTCATGTGCAGACGGACCATCTCGACGCCGTTCAGCGCGCGGTCGAAGCGATGGTGCCCCGGCTACCGGGGAGCTCGCGCGGAACCGTGATCCTGCCGCCGAGCAACGGCTGGACATCGGTGTTCGACGAGCTCGGCGACCGGGAGCCCGAGATGCTTCGGCGACTCGCTACCGAAGTAGCGGACCGTCTGGGGACAGTCGTTCTCCTCGTGAGCATTGAAGAGGGACGCGTTCTGCGCTTCGTGCTGTTCGAGCGCGGACGAATCATGGACGAGTACCTCTCGGTGCCCGAGTACCACGGCCCGATCCCGCCAGGCGAAGTGATCGCGATGGGCGCGAACCCGAGAGTGGTCAGCCGGCTCACGGGAGCCGACGCGGG
>JAUVPB010000346.1 GCA_030598925.1 Actinomycetes bacterium | reverse complement strand
TTCCTGAGGACGTTCTCGGGCATCTTCGCGACGCTCGCGGTGATCGGAGCCTCGACGGCGGCCGCCATGGGCGTGGCGGGGCACCTCGGGGTGTTCCTGGATCCGGTGTCGGCCTCGGCGCCCATCATCATCCTGACGCTCGCCGTCGCCGACTCGATCCACATCCTCGTCACGTGGCTGCAGTCGCTGCGCGACGACACGGACCGGCGCCAGGCGCTCGTTGAATCCCTGCGCGTGAACGCGAAGCCCGTGTTCCTGACCTCGATCACGACCGCGATCGGGTTCCTGACGCTCAACTTCAGCGATTCCCCACCCTTCCGGCTTCTGGGCAACATCACCGCGCTGGGCGTGATGATCGCCTGGGTCTATTCGATGACGCTCCTTCCGGCCGTCGTCGCGATCCTTCCCTCAGGGAAGCGCGCACCCGCGGGAACGAGCCTCCTCGACCGGCTCGCTGAGTCGTTCTCGAACCTGATCGTGCGGCGGCATCGCCCGATCCTGGCAAGCATGGCCGTTGCGGCGGTCGTCTTGTCGGTCTCGATCGCGCGGCTTCGGATCAACGACCAGTACATCGACTACTTCGATCGCTCGCTCCCGATCCGGGTCGCCTCGGACTTCACGGTGGACAACCTGAGCGGGGTCTACACGACGACCTACTCGCTCGAGGCCGGGGGCTCGCAGGAGGTCAACGACCCGCGGTATCTGGCCGCGGTCGACGCATTCTCCGATTACCTGGAATCGCGACCCGCCGTCGTCCACGTGAACAGCTTCACGCGAACCATGAAGCGGCTCAACAAGAACCTGTACGCCGACGACCCGGCCGAGTACCGGCTGCCGGCCGGCCGGGAGCTCGCCGCCCAGTACCTGTTGCTGTACGAGCTGTCGCTTCCGTACGGCCTGGACGTCAACGACCAGATCGACATCGACAAGAGCTCGCTCAGGATCGACGTGACGTACGGCGATGTCGACATGGCCGAGATCGAGGAAGAGACTCGGCTCGCCGAGACGTGGCTGGCCGAGAACGGCACGCCGAGCATGCGGACCGCCGAGGCCACCGGAGTCCCGATGATGTTCGGCGAGATCACGCGCCGGAACGTCGGATCGATGATCCTCGGGACGGGCCTCGGGTTCCTGCTCATCGCTGGGATCCTGGTGGTCGCGCTCCGGAGCCCCCGGATGGGGCTGATCAGCCTCGTCCCGAACGTGCTCCCGGCGGCGATGGCGTTCGGCGTGTGGGCCTGGCTGGTGCACGACATCGGGTTCGCGGTATCGGTCGTGGCCGGGCTGTCGATCGGGATCATCGTCGACGACACCGTGCACTTCCTGGCCAAGTACACCTACGCGCGGCGCGAGAAATGGATGGACGCACCCGACGCGGTCCGCTACGCGTTCCGCACCGTCGGGACCGCGATCCTCGGGACCACGTTCATCGTCGCGGTCGGGTTCGCCATGCTCGGGCTGAGCACGTTTCGCGTCACGTCCTACATGGGGCTGCTGACCTCGCTGACCGTCGCGACGGCGCTGTTCATCGACTTCCTGCTCCTCCCCACCCTGC
>JAUVPB010000111.1 GCA_030598925.1 Actinomycetes bacterium | reverse complement strand
GCTCGAGCAGCGCAAGGGTTTCCCGTACGCCGGCTCCCGTGAGACTGCGGCAGATCGGGTACATGAGCTCGATGAGTCGGTAGAGCTCCGCGCTCGCGTCGAGCCCGGCGCGCAACGGTGCCTGCTCGAGCGAGAGCGCTCGGATGTCTCGGGCTCCGGTCAGCGGCGCCATCGTCAGGCGGCCAGGTGAGTCGCCCCGGCGCGCCAAGAGAGGTCCTCGTCGAGGAGGCCTCGGTCGCGCAGCCGGTTGAGCGTGTGCAACCGAATCAGCGCGCCCTCCCGGAACCGCTCATCGCTGAACGCCATCCGTTCAAGCCCTGCACGCAGGTCGGCCACCGCTTGACCGAGACCGATCCGCGGACGCAAGCGATCAGGGACGAGCGCGGTGAACGCCGAGAAGTCGACACGATAGGAGCGCTTGTCCGGCGCTGCACCGTCGGCAAATGCCACCGTTACGCCCGGTAGTTCCGATCCCACGGCCTCGGCCAGGTCGCGGATCCGGACGTTCCACTCGTTCGAGCCGACGTTGACGCAAAGGTGGCGACCCGAGTCGGCTGATTCACGAGTGGCGGCCCAGACGATGCTGCGCGCCATGTCGGACACGTGAATCAACGGTCGCCACGCGCTCCCGTCGCTAAGAAGCTCAATCGCTCCCGTGGAAACGGCGGAGGCAACGAAGTCGTTGAGCACGAGGTCGAGCCGGAGTCGGTCGCTCATGCCACAGGCCGTTGCGAACCGCAGGCACGTGGTCGAAAACGCGTCGTCGGCGAGGAGTTCCAGCTCCCGCTCGGTCTCGATCTTGGACCGCGCGTACGCGGTGAGCGGCGCCACATCGGAGTCCTCGGTCCGCGCGTTGTCGCCGGTCGTTCCGTACACGCTGCAACTCGATGCGAACACGAATCGTCGGACGCCCGCCCCGCGAGCGCAGCGCGCCAGTTCGACCGACGCCGTGTGATTGATGTCGAGCGTGACGCTCTCGTAGAGGTTCCCGATCGGGTCGTTGGAGATCGCGGCGAGATGGACGACCGTGTCGACCCCTTCGAGGACACCCCTTGGAGCCTGGCGCACGTCCGCCAGGAACTGGCAGTCGAGATGGCGCTCAGGCGATGCCTCGACACCTGTGAGGCAGTGCGCGAAGTAGCCGGCGTCGAGACCCATGAGACGAGCCTCCGGGAATGCGGCTCTGAGCTGCGCCACGACCGGCGGCCCCACGTACCCGAGGTTCCCGGTGACCAGGATCGACGCTGGGGTTGGTGAAAGGCTCCTCACTCGACTCACGGCCCTCTTATCGACGATGATGAGAACGCTCTTGAAGGTTCTACGGCTCAAGGGTAGGGCAGGGCCGTGACGCGGCTTCGGATGCGCTGCGTTCGGGCCGATACCTTGTGCTGAGCGCCGATGGACTCACACGCTACTGGTATCCACGATGTCACCTTCGTTCCGCTCCGCCGCATCCCGGACGAGCGCGGCACGATCATGCACATGCTGCGCTCGGACGACCCTCATTTCAGCACGTTCGGGGAGATCTACTTCACGACCGTGTACCACGGCGTCGTGAAGGGGTGGCATCGGCACGAGCTCATGACGTTGAACTACGCCTGCGTCGCGGGCCGGATCAAGCTCGTGGTCTACGACGATCGCCCCGCATCGCCGACTGCAGGCTCGATCGTCGAGCGGTTCCTCGGCCCGGACGACTACTCCCTCGCGATCATCCCTCCAGGTCTCTGGACCGGCTTCAAGGGGATGAGTGTGCCGGACGCGCTCGTCGCCAACTGCGCTAGCCATGCTCACGACCCCACGCGCAGCACGCGTGTGGATCCGTACATCAACGACATTCCGTACGACTGGGCCGCAAAGCATCACTAGGCCGCGAGATCGTCCGGCCCAACGACGCGCCGGCCGCTACGCCAGAGCCGTCTCGACTCGGGGGATCGGCACGACGCAGATGCCACCCCACTCGCGCACGTAGTTGAGTTGCTGGACCAACTCCTCCCGCAGGTTCCATGGGAGGATGAGGATGACGTCCGGTCGCCTCTCGGCAAGCGCTTCCACCGGTTTGATCGGAATGTGCGTTCCGGGCAGAAACCGTCCATGCTTGTACGGGTTGCGATCGACCGTGAACTCGATGAAGTCCGTGCGAATGCCGCAGTAGTTGAGCAACGTGTTGCCCTTGCCCGGCGCGCCGTATCCGACGATCGACTTTCCTTCAGCGCGGCAGCGAATGAGGAACGCCAGGAGCTCACGCTTTGTCCGCTCCACCTGCTCTCCGAAGGCGCTGTACGCGGGCAGCGTCCGCAGCCCCGCGGCCTCCTCGCGCTCCAGCAATCGGTGGACACCTGCGGCTACCGGCTCGGCCCCTTCGTCTCGGCGCTGCGCGTAGATGCGCAATGAGCCGCCGTGCGTGCTGAGTTCCTCTACGTCGAACAGCTCGAGACCGTGAGCCTCGAAAACCTCACGCGCGGTCAGGAACGAGAAATAGAAGAAATGCTCGTGGTAGATCGTGTCGAACTGATTCTCTGCGAACAGCTTCTCGAGATGGGGAAACTCGATAGTCGCGACGCCGTTGGGCGCGAGCAGTGTCGCGATGCCGCCGACGAAGTCGTTGATGTTCGGGACCTGCGCGAGCACGTTGTTGGCAATGACGAGCCTCGCCGGGCCGCTGTCCGCGACGAGACGCTCGGCGAGGGCCCGACCGAAGAACTCGGGCAGTGTTCGGATGCCAGCGGCGTTGGCCGCCTCGGCGATGTTCTTCGCCGGCTCGATCCCGAGCGGCTCGTGTCCGCGTTCGACGAAGTGTTGAAGGAGGTACCCGTCGTTTGAGGCAAGCTCCACGACGAGATGGTCGGTCGTGATCCTGAATCGCTCGACAACCATCTCGACGTACCGCCGGGCGTGCTCGACCCACGAATCGGAGTAGCCCGAGAAGTACGCGTACTCCGTGAAGATCTCCTCGGGTGAGACGTACTCCTCGAGCTGAACGAGGAAGCAACTCTCGCAGACCCGTACCTTCAATGGGTAGAACGGCTCCATCTCGTTGAGGGCGTCCCCGGTGAGGAAGCTCTCGCAGAGCGGCGACATGCCGAGATCGACAACCGTGTGCCGAAGTGGCGTCGTACAGAACAGGCACGGAGGGTTGCTCATGCTTCCAGTCGTTATCGGCCGCCCGACCGACTCCTCCAACCGGCTGTCTAAAGCTCGATGTGCAGGTCGGGGACTGCGAGCTCGGCGCCGGCAGCTGCGCCGAGTTCCGCCGGACGGTGGACCAGTAACAACCGCGCAGTCCCGGCCGCCTCACCGGCCTCCTCTGCGGTCAGATGACCCCGTGGCTCGCTGTCGTCAGACGCCTTCGAAAGCGTCGCCTCGCAGAGGAAGAGGTCTGCGCTCTCGGCGAGCTCGCCGAGAGCCTCGCACGGCGCGCTGTCGCCTGAGTAGCTGAGAACAGCATCGTCCACCACACGGAACCCGAAGCTCTGCACATCGTAGTGGGCGACCGGAATCGCCTCTACCTGGCAGCCGGCCGCCGTAAAGGGCTCCCCGGGCGAGTATTCCTTCACCACGAAGGTCCGCTCGAACATGCGGTCACTCCCGAACAGGGCGGCGAACCTGTCGAGGGACGCGAGCCCGCCGGGCGGAAGCCACAGCTCGGGGCGCAACGCTCCCCGCTGTGCGTCTGGACCCCGAAGCCAGCACCATGGCACGAGGTCTCCCCAGTGGTCGAGGTGGAGGTGGGTGATAGCGATCGCGTCGATCGGGAGGCGCTCTCGCTTTCGCAACCTCGACAGGACGCCGGGGCCGCAGTCGAGCAGGAGCCGCTCGCCGGAAGAGGCCGTTACGAGGTAGCCAGCGTGCGCCTGGCCAGGGTTTGGCCAGGCGGGTGAGCAGCCGATGACGTCAAGAAGCATCTACGTATACTGCGCGCGTGAACAAGCCACATCGCATCGTAATCGCCAAGATCGGCCTGGATGGCCACGATCGCGGAGCGAAAGTTATCGCTCGTGCGCTACGAGACGCAGGCATGGAGGTCATCTACACCGGTCTGCATCAGACGCCTGAGCAAGTGGTGGCAGCGGCCGTTGACGAGGACGCTGACGCGATCGGGATCTCCATCCTCTCGGGCGCTCACATGACGCTCGTGCCGAAAGTAGTCGACGGGCTCCGCAGCCATGAGGCTGATGACGTGCTCGTCCTCGTTGGCGGCACAATTCCGCGCGACGACGCCGAGCAGCTTGAGCGCGATGGCGTCGCGGGTGTGTTCACACCCGGTGCACCCATGTCCGAGATCATCACGTTTCTGAACGAGAAGCTCGCCGCCTGACCAGGGTCTCGAGGGGTGTCCGGGGCTGGGCTGAAGGCCCTGATCCGCCACGACATGCTCGGCGAGAGAGGAGCCGCAATGCCTATCGACATCGAGCGCCGCGAGGCGACCGCTCTCGTCACCGTTAATCGTCCTGAAGCGCTGAACGCTCTTGATGTTGCCCATCTCGAGGACCTGCATGATGCGGTCGACTCTCTCCGGAGCGACGACGCGGTTCGCGCCATCGTTCTGACGGGCGCCGGCGAGAAGGCGTTCATCGCAGGTGCCGACATCAAGTACATGCGTGACCTGGAGGTGCTTGCTGCGCGGGAGTGGGGAGCCCTCGGCCACAGAATCGGAACGATGCTCGAGACGATGCCGAAACCGACCATTGCGGCGGTCAACGGCTTCGCCTTGGGCGGCGGCTGTGAGCTGGCGCTCGCTTGCGACATCCGGCTCGCATCGGCGAACGCAAAATTCGGGCAGCCCGAGGTCAACCTCGGGATCATCCCGGGCTGGGGAGGCACGGTCAGGCTCGCCCGTACGACATCGCTCGGCTTTGCGAAGGAGCTCATCTTCAGCGGCAGGATCGTCGGCGCCGCGGAAGCCGAATCTCGTGGTCTCGTCAACCACGTGTACGAGCCCGGCGAGCTGCTCAATGCGGCGCTCGAGCTCGCAGATGGACTCACGGCGAAGAGCCCCATCGCGATGGCGTACGCGAAGGAGGCCACGAGTCTGGCGCTGCAAGGCGACCACAAGGAAGGCCTCGAGACCGAGGCACGCCTCTTCTCGATGCTCTTCGCGAGCAAGGATCAGAGGGAAGGGATGACCGCCTTTATCGAAAAGCGCGATGCCGACTTCGTCGGGCGCTGAGCGGAAGGCCTCACGGGTCAGCCTTGGCAATGCTGGCACGGTATTCTTCGAGCAACGGGAGTCTCTCGCCGGAGGCTGAGAGGGCACCACGAGGTGCCGACCGCAGAACCTGATCTGGGTCATGCCAGCGAAGGGAACGTTCATGAGTGACGAGCTGACGATCGACGGCCACACCTTCGGCTCGCGCCTGATTCTGGGCACCGGTCGTTACGCGACAGACGCCGCAATGCGGTCGGCCGTCGAGGCCTCCGGAGCCGAGCTGGTGACCGTTGCCGTACGGCTGGTCGACTTCGACGCTCCAGCCGGCAAGGCCGACATTACCGAGGCGCTTCCCGAAACGACGCATCTCCTACCCAATACGGCGGGCGCGCAGACGGCTAGGGACGCGGTTCGCCTGGCCCGGCTAGCGCGCGCGGGTGGACTCCCTGCGTGGGTGAAGCTTGAGGTGATCCCTGACGAGCGGTACCTCCTGCCCGACCCGGTTGGGACACTGGACGCTGCCGAGCAGCTACTCAGCGATGGGTTCACCGTGCTCCCGTACATCAACGCAGATCCTGTGTTGGCGACGAGGCTCGTCGACCTTGGATGTCACGCCGTCATGCCGCTTGGGTCCCCGATCGGGTCCGGCCGCGGTCTGAAGCTGCGTGACTCGATCCGAATTATCGTCGAGCAATCGAGCGTCCCGGTGATCGTGGACGCCGGTCTTGGCGCACCGTCACACGCCGCGGAGGCGCTGGAGCTCGGGGCGGACGCGGTCCTCGTGAACACAGCGATCGCTGTAGCCGACGATCCGACGGCGATGGCAGACGCATTCCGGCTGGCGGTGCTGGCAGGGCGTCACGGTTTCCGCGCCGGCCTCATGGAAGAGCGTGACCGGGCTACCGCATCCTCTCCCGCGGCGGGTCTCGTGACCAACGGCTGAGAGACCGACGTGGCGGACGCGCAGCATGAGGAACAGACGATCCGAGTGAACGGAAGACGCCAGGCCGCCGAGATCGGACTGACGGTCGAGCGGTTGCTCGAGCGCCTCGAGATCACGGGACGGTACGCGCTTGTCGAACGCAACGGATCACCCGTACCCCGCGAGCGATTCGGAACCGTCGAGCTCGAGCCAGGTGACGAGGTCGTCATCGCGCGCCCCGTTGCCGGAGGCTGAGCACCCAGTGGAGGCGCTCGCCGACCGGCGGCTGTACTTCATCACCGACGCTCGCGACGACCTCGACGACTTGCTGAACCGCGCGATAGCGGGTGGAGCTGATGTTGTCCAGATCCGCGAGAAGACACGCCCCGATGCGATTGTGCTTCCGCGGCTCGAGAGTGCGCGCCGAGTCACGGCACGCGCCCGCGTTCCGCTCGTCGTCAACGACCGACCTGATCTCGCGCGGTTGGTCGGGGCCGATTACGTTCACGTCGGCCAGGATGACCTTCCCGTTACGGCGGTTCGGCAGCTCGGGCTGAAGGTCGGGCAGTCGACGCATGCCGAGTCCGAGATTCGGCGGACCGACGCCGACTACATCGGGGTCGGGCCCGTTCATGCGACCCCGACCAAGCAGGGTAGGCCCGCGGTTGGGCTGGACCTGATCCGGTACGCAGCACAGACTGCAAAGTGTCCCTGGTTCGCGATCGGCGGAATCGCGATCGACACGATCGACGGAGTACTCGAAGCGGGCGCGATGCGGGTCGCGGTCGTCCGAGCGATCGCTGAGGCCAGCGACCCCGAGGCCGCGGCACGCGCGCTGTCGGAACGCCTCGCCAGTGCCGGCTTCCGTTAGGACCAAGGTGTGCGTTTCGCCGGGCGGATGTCCGGCTGACGGCGGTACAGTGCTGCCGTCATGAAGATCGCTGTTTGCGTAAAGGACGTACCTGACACCAGCGCGCCGAGACGTATCGACCCGGAGACTCTACGACTAGATCGATCCGGCGAGGGCGCGTTGAATCAGGGCGACACGAACGCGATCGAGGCAGCTCTACGTCTCAAGGAGGCCGCCGGAGACTGCGAGGTAGTGCTGGTCTCGATGGGCCCGGACGATGCGATCAACTCCCTCCGCAAGGGCCTGGCGATGGGCGCTGATCGGGCAACGCTCGTGAGCGACACCGGCGCGGCCGGGTCAGACATCGTCGGGACAACAAACGTCCTGGCTGCAGTTCTGACACACGAGACGCCCGACCTGATCCTCTTCGGCCAGCAATCGGCTGACTCCGATGGTGCCGTGCTTTGGGCTGCGGTTGCTGACCGGCTTCGGCAGCCCGTCATTTCGCAAGCGACGAGCCTCGATCTCAGCGAAGGAAAGGCAACGGTCAAGCGACAGACGGAGTACGGCTACGACGTGATCGAAGCTCCGCTCCCATGCGTGATCGCCGTCTCGGACGGCATCAACGAACCGCGGTATCCATCGCTCAAAGGCATCATGGGCGCAAAGAAGAAACCGCAAGCGATAGTGACTCTCGAGAGTCTTGGCGTCGGTGCCGAACAGGCCGGCACAGCGGGGTCGCGTACCGAGGTCAAATCACTGAACGATCCGCCGGCGCGCGGCGACTCGCAGCTCATCGAGGGCGACGGCGAGGCAGCGGCTCGCGTTCTCGCATTCCTCAACGAGAAGAAGCTGACCTAGCGCTCGCCGCCGCGCTGGAGCAAGGAGACCGATGTCTACGCTCGTCTACGTCGAACAGCACGAAGGCGAGGCTCAACGAGCCTCCCTGGGGGTGCTGAGCAAGGCCGCCAGCCTTGGCTCCAACGTAAGCGCAGTCGTGCTCGGCGATCGGGCCGCAGCCGTCGCGTCGAGCCTCGGCGCGTTCGGCGCAAGCCAGGTGTATATCGCCGAGGCGCACGCGCTCAGTGCGCCGCTCCCGCAGGCCCGGGTCGATGCGCTTGCCGGCCTCGTTGCCGAGCGAGGGTTCGAGAACGTTCTCTTCGCGTCCTCAGTGCTGACCGCAGACGTTGCTGCGGGTCTCGCGAGCCGGCTCGATGCGGGTCTGAACTGGGGTCTCGTTGAGCTGCGAGCCGACGGCGGCGGTCTCGTCGGGACACAACCGGCGCTCGGCGACTCCGTCTACGTCGATGTGACGTGGACCTCGACGCCTCGGCTGGCGCTCATCCGGTCCGGAGCGTTCGACCCACAAGCCGTCGGTGGTGATGCCGACGTCGTCCCGTTCGAGCCAACGATCGAGGACTGGTCCACGGGTGCCGCCCTGCTCGATCGCGAGCAGACCGAGAGCGAGGGGCCGTCTATCGAGGAGGCTGAGATCATCGTCGCGGGCGGTCGCGGACTCGGCGCTCCTGAGCATTTCAGCCTCGTAGAGGACCTCGCCGAAGCACTCGGCGGTGCCGTGGCAGCCACCCGAGCCGTCGTTGACGCAGGTTGGTATCCGTATGCGACGCAGGTCGGCCAGACCGGAAAGACCGTCACGCCGAAGCTCTACGTCGCTTGCGGCATCTCGGGCGCGATTCAGCACAAGGTCGGCATGCAGAACGCGAACGTAATCGTCGCGATCAACAAGGACAAGAACGCCCCGATCTTCGACTACAGCGACTTCGGCGTCATCGGGGACGTGCACGAGGTGGTT
>JAUVPB010000229.1 GCA_030598925.1 Actinomycetes bacterium | reverse complement strand
CGCTCAGCACACCGAGAACGGCAACGGCGGTCTCGAGGCGAGTCTCCGCGAACACAGCGACCCGCTGCACATCGCCAACCGTGGCTGCGACGGTTGCGACCGCAGCGGCCAGACCAGGGTAGGACATCGCAGCGTCGGGAAATCTCAGCGCAGGTTTGTCGGGCGGGTCTAGCAGCGACGGAAAGAGCGGGGTTCGCATGGCGGGTCCGGGCAAGCTTGGTCCGCGCGATCGCGCCTAACGACCGGTGGCCCTCCCGGCAACCACGTGGCGCCCGCGCAGGTCTGCGATCTCGGCAGCGGCATAGCCGAGCTCATCGAGGACCTCGTCCGTGTGCTCGCCGAGCCTCGGCGGTGGCCGCCGGATCTCACCGGGGGTCTCCGACAGCTTCACAGGGATCCCGAGCATCCTGGTGGGCCCCGCGTCGGGGTGTTCGACCTCCACAACCATCTCGCGCGAGCGCGTCTGCTCGTCGCTCAGCGCCTCGTCATAGGAGTTGACCGGGCCGGCCGGCACACCGACCGCTTCGAGGAGCTCGAGCCAGTGCGAAACGGGCCGCGCCACAGTCACCGCCTCCAGCAGCGCGATCACAGCTTCTCGATGCTCGAGCCGATCGCTACCGGTCGTGAAACGCGGGTCGTCGAGCCACTCACGATGGCCGAGAGCAGTCGCCGCCGCCTGCCAGAGCCGATCTGTGAACGCGCCGATGGTCAGGTAGCCATCGGCAGCTCGAATGGCCTGGTAGGGCGCACTCATTCGGTGGGCTGACCCAAGAGGACCGGGCGTCCTCCCTTCGGTCCACAGCTCGGTCGCCTCCCAGCCTGCGTACGCGAGTCCGGCCTCGAACAGGCTCGTGTCGACGTGCTGGCCTCGCCCCGTACTCTGCCGCGCGGCGAGTGCCGCGAGTATCCCGAACGCGCAGAGCATGCCGGCGCCAACGTCGGTAAGCGGCACTCCGGCCTTCAGCGGTGGACCGCCCGGCTCGCCCGTGACGCTCATGATGCCGCTCATCCCCTGCGTGATGATGTCGTAGCCGCCGCGATCGGCGTACGGGCCGGTAGCACCGAAGCCCGAGATCGACGCGTACACGAGCCTCGGGTTGATCGCCGAGAGCTCGGAGTATCCGACGCCGAGCCGGGCTGCGGCACCCGGGCGGTAACTCTCCACGAGCACGTCGGCGTCGGCGGCGAGGCGATGCAGCACCTCACGCCCGTCCTGCGTCTTGAGATCCAGCGCCAGCCCACGCTTGTTGCGATTGACGGCAAAGAACGCCGCCGACTCACCCCAGGGCTGCATCGAACCGAGCGACCGGCGGGTCGCGTCGCCAACGTCGACTGGCTCCACCTTGATGACATCGGCGCCGTGGTCGGCGAGGAGCATGGCGCAGAACGGTCCCGCCATCACCTGCGACATATCGATCACACGGAGGTCGTCGAGGCTGTGCACGAGCGGCTCAACGACTCTCGAAGCGTGGCTCGCGCTTCTCGCCGAACGCCTTCACACCCTCGGCGTAGTCATCGCTCAGAATCGCTTCCCGCTGAAGCTCCTGAAGGCGTTGGCGCAGGTGCTCGTCGCCGGGGTCGAGCGCGGCGCGCACGGCGGTGATTCCCCCTTCGATCGGTAGCCGCGCGTTGTTCGCGATCGCGGCGGCGTACGCCTGAACGTGGTCATCGAGCTCCGCCTCCGGCAGGACCCGGTTGACGAGGCCGAGGCGCGCGGCCTCGTCGGCGAGAACGGTGCGCCCCGAGGCAAGCAGATCGTACGCAGTCGAGGCGCCGGCGACCTGGACGAGCCGCTCGACCGCCTCGACCTCGTAGACGATCCCCAGACGCGCCGCGGGTATTGCGAAACGTAGCGTGCTGTCCGCGAAGCGCAGCTGACACGACAGCGCGATTGCTGCCCCACCGCCCGCGCAGACTCCCCGCAGCCGCGCGATCGTCGGAACGCGAACCGTCGCGATCGCGCTCAGCCCGTCGCTGACCGCAGCGCTGTAGCGCTCGGCATCGTCGGGATCGGTCCGCGCTCGGACGAACTCCGAGATGTCCGCGCCGGCCGAGAACGCGGCGTTCCCGGCTCCTTCGATGATGACGACGCGGGTGCCGGGCGTGCCGACGACCTGTTCGAGCGTATGCGGCAGTTCATCCCACATCGCGCCCGTGAGCGCGTTGAGGCGCTCGGGCTGGCTGATCGTAATGACCGCCACGCCCCGCTCAATCCGTGTTCGGAACTCAGCCATGCAGCGCGCCCTCAAGCGCCTGTGCAACAGCTGTGACCTCGTGGTCACAGAAAGGACGGCCCACGATCTGTACCGCAAGCGGCATCCCATCGGTCGAAGTCGCGACGGGGAGCGCGCAGGTCGGGAGCCCCAGCAGACTGATGGCTCGCGACGGCGTGAGCGTACGAAACCGTTCGTCGAAACTTGCGGAACCGACCTCGAAGGCCTGCCCGTTCGCGACCGGGAGAACGAGAATCGGCGAGGTGTCCATGAAGGCAAGTACCGAGGCGCGCACGCGGTCGCGGGCGGCAGCGGCAGCCTGGACATCGGCCACGCTCGCGTCCCCGACCCTGTCGAACCATGTACGCATCGTCTCTGTCAGCTCCTCCTCACGCCCGGCGACGTGCTGGCGGTGGAGCTCGAGCCCGTCAGCCGCTCGCGCGGCCGTGTAGATCTCTTCGCACTCGTCGAGGCCCGGCGGGGTCCGCTCGACCACGTTCAGCCCCAGCGCTGAGAGGAGCTGCGCAGCTTGCTGAACGGCGTCGACGACCTCCTGACTTGCCGGGGTGCTGCCGTCTCCGGGCGCCCAGGCACAGCCCATCCTTGCAATCTGGACAGCCGCCGGATCTCCAAGGGCCACGGGGTACACGAGCGGATCGACACCATCGGGGCCCGCGAGCACCGACAGCACGTCCCAGGCGTCCTCGACCGACCGCGCGAGGGGCGCAATGGTCTGAACGCGCGCAAAGAACGACCCCGAGTTAGGCGCGATCGGACGCCCGTCCTGAACGAATGGAAAGAATCCTGTGCTGGGTACGAGGCCTGGCGTCGGCCTGAACCCGACGGTGCCCGTGCAATGCGCGGGCCAGCGAATGGAGCCTCCATAGTCAGAGCCGATCCCGAACGAGACGAGCTCCGCTGCGACGGCGGCAGCGTCGCCGCCGCTCGATCCGCCTGGCGTCCGGCGGGCATCGAGTGGGTTCAATGTCGCACCGAATACGAGGTTGTCGGTATGTGGGTCGAGGGCGAACTCAGGGCAGTTCGCCTTGCCGACGAGCACAGCCCCCTCGGCTTCGAGCCGCACGACGACGGGAGCGCTCTCCTCCGGCACGTGATCGGAGTACAGCCGGCTTCCGGCGGTCGTCCTCACCCCCGCGACCGGGATCACGTCCTTGACCGAGAAGGGAATGCCGTCGAGGCGGCGGCGCTCGCCCCGCGCGCCGCGGGCGTCGGTGGCCATGGCGGCCCGCGTCGCCCGCTCGTCGCAGAGCGTGACGAGCGCGTTGAGGTTGCCGTTTCTCGCTCCGATCCGTGCCATCGTCTCGGCGAGGAGCTCCGAAGCGCTGAGCTCGCCGCGCTCGAGCGCCAGGCCGAGCGGGCCAAAGGCGCTCATGGGGCGGCCGCCGGGCTGTCCGGACTGCACTCCGCCAACCTCTCCTTCAGTGCTTCTCACGCCTAGACCCCCGCAAGCCTAGACCTTCACCTCACGCGCCTCCTGGCAGGAGCCGTCCTCTGACTGGAGAACCGTTCTGTTACATGCCCGCAGGGACCAGTACGCGACCCCACGAGAGCTCCACGACGGCGCGACCAGAGAGCCACGCCCGCTCTCGAACCCCGACCGGCGTCGGCCGAGCTCTGCGGGAAGCCCGCATCAAGGCTGGCGTCCAGCTCCTGGACGTTCAGGTTCAGACGGGCATCGAGGCCAGATACCTGCGTGCGCTCGAATGGGAGCGATTCGACCTGCTCCCAAACTTGGAGTTCGCTCGGCGTGCGGCAAAGGCGGAAGCGCAAGTACTGCAGCTCGATCCGGTCTGGATCGTCGCCGAGCTCGAGCGCACTCGAGAGACGATCCCACGATACGGCCCGACAGACCCGCCGACCGCCGAGCTGCGAGAGGAAACGACGAGCGGAGCCGAAGCGATCGAGCCGACCGAAACTGCGCCCGCGCTCGAGACTGCGAGTGCGGCGACCGCCGGCGCAGCAGCAGCGACTGCGGCGCCGACCGCGCCGGCGGAGTCTCACTGGGCGAGGCTGGCTGCCCCTACGGACGCCGAGCCTCCACTGCCGGACAACCGAGCTCGCCGCGCGCGGCGCCTGCTTGGCGGGGCGCTGCTGGTGGGAGTCGCACTCTTTCTCGTCGTCGATCTACTGATTCT
>JAUVPB010000158.1 GCA_030598925.1 Actinomycetes bacterium | reverse complement strand
GACCGCTAGCAGGGCCTTTGGGCACGCCACGTCGAGTTTCCGCAGCAGGCACTCATAATCGGTCGGTCTCTGGCTCGAATCCAGCCGGGCCCACATCAGAACCTCTGCTAATTCGTGTGTTCGGATTGTGGCGGGAGGTAGACCTCTCTGGTGGTCAGAGCGCACCCGTCAGAGTGCTTGGGGCCGTCCCCGATCGCGACTAGCGGCGTCTCCCGCAACCCCTGCGCAACCCCGCCGCGCGCACAACCACGGTGAGGTACGGTGCCACGCGGTGAACGAATGTCGCGTATCTCCCTGCTAGTCGTGGGTTTCCGTGGGGGAGCGGTGTTCTACGGTCAACGCCCCGACGTGCCTGGGGGACACGAGGTCGCCGGTTCGAATCCGGCCGTCCCGACTCCAAGAACCGCGGCGCGCCGCGCCGATCAACGTTGTTCACGACCGGCGGGCGCGATAGGCTGCCATTGTTCCCGAGGCGCTGACATGACTCTGAGACCCTCCGGCACCAGCACAGCGCTCGCGCGCCGTGAGTCACGCATTGCGTGCGTGATCGGCGATCCCAATGCGAATCGCGTTCTCGCGACACGGCGATACCTCGAGGCCCGGGGCATCGTTGTCATCGGGACGCCGGGCACCGTCGGGGAGCTGCTCGTTCTGAGCGAGCTTCAGAAACCGAACGTCGCCATAATCGACAATCGACTCGAAGGGTGGGGTGGGGCGGCCGTCGCCCGCGCCGTCGCAGAACGAACGTCGCGGACCGGGATCATCGTTACCACCGAGAGCCGCGATCGAGAGGCCCTCATCGAGACATTGGAGGCCGGCGCACGTGGCGTGCTCCCGCACGACGCGCCCCGGCGAGACCTCGTTCGCGCGATCGAGATGGTCTGCGACGGAAGGTTTTCGATCAGCGTCCGTCTGCTGGGCCTTCTCGACGACGCGGCGGCATCCCACCGCGTCGCGCAACTCGACTCGCGCGAACGCGCAGTTCTGAGGCTCGTCGTGAACGGGCTACGCGGCACCGATCTCACTGGGGGCTTCCCTGGAGCTACGGACATCAGGCGTGAGCTCACCGGGGCGCTCGCCAAGTTGCAGTCACCGCGCATCGAGGTCGGTCGGATCGATGTCGGCGTTCCAGAGCCTGCGCCGTGAGCCTCTCCCGAGTCAGGTCTGTGCTTCGCTAGGCTCTTCCGTGACGTGGCCGAGCGCGTAGCGATCATCGGAGCCGGGAAGATCGGCGAGGCGCTCATCGCGGGCCTCGTCTCCGCGGGGTCACATCAGGCGGGTGAGATCGTCGCCGCCGACAAGGTCAGGGCACGCCTCGACGAGATCTCGGAGCGGTTCGGCGTCGAGACGAGCACGACCAGCGGTGGAGCCGTTAGCGGCGCCACGCTCGTGGTCATCGCGGTGAAGCCGCAAGACATTAGCGAGCTCCTAGACGAGATCGGCGATTCAGTCCGCTCGGAACAGCTGATCGTGTCGGTCGCGGCTGGCATTACCACGAAGGCGATCGAGAAGCGCATCGCCGCGCCGGTCCCAGTCGTGCGCGTAATGCCAAACACGCCGATGACTGTGCATGAGGGAATCGCGGGAATCTCTGCTGGTGAGCACGCCGGCGAGCAGCACCTCGAGCTTGCCGAGGAACTGCTGCAGTCGGTTGGCTCGACCGTCCGCGTTCCGGAAGCCGCGCTAGACGCGGTCACAGCGGTCTCGGGGTCGGGCCCTGGGTATTTCGCCTTGCTGGCCGAATCGATGATCGAGGCTGGGTTGCTCCTCGGGCTCTCGCGCGAGATTGCGACGCAGCTCGTCGTGCAGACCATGTTCGGCACGGCGAAGCTGCTTCGCGATGAGGCCATCCACCCGGTAGCGCTTCGAGAGGCGGTGACGTCGCCGGGAGGCACCACGATCGCTGCGATTCACGAGTTAGAGCTGTCAGGCGTACGAGCCGCCTTCATGAATGCCATGCTGGCCGCGTTCGAGCGGAGTCGGCAACTGGCCGCGGCCGACGACGCCTAGCCGTCCGGCGGCTAAACCGGGCCACTCTATCCTTATGAGGTGGCAGCTCAGCGCGTCGACTACCCTCTCTCGCAGCTACCCAACGCGCTGACGGTCGCCCGGCTGGCCGTCATACCTGTGTTCGTCGTGCTCGTCCTCCAGGGCGAAATGGGGCACAGTGTCGCGGCAGGAATCGTGTTCGGCGCGTCCGCGTTCACCGACCAGATCGACGGCTGGCTCGCGCGCCGCTGGCACGTCGAGTCCCAATTCGGGAAATTCGCCGACCCCCTCGCCGACCGGTTGATGATTGACACGGGAGTCGTGCTGCTGGCCATCGAAGGCCGCCTACCTTGGTGGCCCATCGCGATCGTGCTCGGCAGGGACGTCGTCCTCATCGCCGGCTCCCGATTCGCGATCAAGAGCGGCTACGAGTTCTCCGTGAGCCTGGTGGGTCAGATCGCAACCTGGGTGCTGTACTCGAGCGTGGTCGCCATCCTCATCACGCGCGAAGGCACGCTGTTCCCACTCGTACTGTTCTACGTCGGTCTGGGCCTCACGGTCGCTGCCGGGATCGGCTACCTCTTCGCGGTGTGGCGGGCAGTCAGATGAAGGCCGTCGTGATGGCAGGGGGACAGGGCACGCGCCTGAGACCGCTCACGTCCAACCAACCGAAGCCGATGGTTCCGATTGTCGGCAAACCCTGCATGGAGCACATACTCGAGCTCGTAAGAACCCACGGGATCGAAGATGTGATCGTCACGCTCGCGTTCATGCCCCAGTCGATCAGAAGCTACTTCGGCACCGGCGAGGCGCTGGGGCTCAACGTGCAGTACTCCGTGGAGGAATCGCCGGCTGGTACGGCCGGATCGGTCAAGCTTGCGGAACACCAGCTCGACGAGACATTCATCGTCATCTCGGGCGATGCTGTGTGCGATGTCGATCTCACGGCGCTAATCGACTTCCATCGCGCGCGTAACGCGTCCGTCACGATCGGGCTCAAGCGAGTCGACAACCCGCTGGAGTTCGGCATCGTCGTCATCGACGAAGAGGGCCGCGTCGAGCGGTTTCTCGAGAAGCCAGGCTGGGGTCAAGTGTTCTCCGACACGATCAACACCGGCATCTACGTGATCGAGCCCGAGGTGTTGCGCCACGTTCCTGGCGATCGGCCGTTCGACTTCTCGAAGGAGTTGTTCCCGCTCCTACTTGAGATGGGTCGACCACTGTACGGCTTACCGATGGAGGGCTACTGGCAGGACGTCGGCAACCTCGATCAGTACCACGAAGCGAACGTCGACGCGCTCGACGGTCGCGTTGCGCTCTCGATTCCCGGCTTGTTGGTGCGCGGCAACGTCTGGATCGGCGACGGCGTCGATCTCGATGATCTCGCAATGGAGGCGATACACGGCCCTACCGTCGTCGGGAACTACTGCAAGATCGGTCGCGACGCCCAGATCGGACCACATACGGTCCTCGCCTCAAGCGTCACCGTCCGCGACGGCGGCGTTGTCACGAGGTCAATCGTCGATTCGTCCACGCACATCGCGAGCGGCGCGAGCGTCGAGGGTGCTGTGGTCGGGCGCGCGTGCGTGATCCAGTCGCATGCGAGGGTGTATGAGGGAGTTGCGCTCGGCGACGAGGTCACCCTGGGTCAGCACGCCGAGGTTCTGCCGGACGTGCGCATCTACCCGTTCAAGGAAGTGGAGGCCGGCACGCAGGTCGATCGCAACCTCGTGTGGGAGTCTCGCGCCGCCTCGGCCCGGCTCTTTATCCAGGACGGTCTCTCCGGTCGGATGAACGTGGACCTCACACCTGACGTCGCGCTTCGCCTTGGCACGGCTCTCGGCACGGCTTTGCGTCGAGGTGACAGGGTCGTGACGAGTCGAGCGGAGAGCCGGTCGGCTCAGCTGATCTCGCAAGCGACGATCGCCGGCCTGGTTTCGACCGGCGTCGACGTGGTCGACCTCGGCCTGAATCCAGCTTCGCTGACCCGGCATGGGCTTCGAACGCAGAGTTACCGTGCTGGTCTGCACGTGCGCGCGCACCCGGCCGACCCCGAGGTGATCGAGATCAACCTCTTCGAGGCGCCGGGCGTACAGCTTGGAGCCGAGTTGCATGCCACGCTTGTCAGGCACTTCTCGCGCCAGGAGTTCCGCCGTGCCGACCATTCCGAGATCGGCAAGGTTTCTCAAGCCACGCGCGCCACCGAGGCCTACGTCCACGATCTGGTCGAGTCGGTCGACGCCCGTCGCATCAAGCAGCGCGGCTTCCGACTCGTCGTGGAGTTCTCCCATTCGTCGGCTGCCCTCGTCGCGCCGCTCGTGCTCGGCGCCCTCGGCGTCGAGGTCGTTGCGTCCCGTGCCGATGTAACGGACCAGACCACGGGCTCTCTCGCGCTCGAGCCGGAGGCGGCGCTCGAGCGGGCGGGCCAACTCGTGGGCGCCGTCCAAGCAGACTTCGGAGTTATCATCGATGCGGCCGGTGAGCGAATCAGACTCGTTGGCCAACAAGGCACGGCCATGCCTCATTGGCAGACCCTGCTGCTCATGTGCTCGCTCGTCGGTGCGTCAGCGCAGCAGGGAACGATCGCCGTGCCGGCAACGACGACCTCGCATGTCGAGGCGGTTGCCGGAGGCCTGCGCGTCGAGCGCGTACAGACCTCGCTGGCGGCTCTGACGCGCGCAGCGGCGGGGGAGGGCGTTGTGTTCGCGGGAGGTGGCGATGGAACGTACATCTTCCCACCGTTCCTCCCGGCTCCAGCTGCAAGCGCGAGCATTGCGATGCTGCTCGCAGTGCTCGCGCCGCAAGATCGTTCGCTCCATGAACTGCTCGACGACCTCCCGACGACGGCGATCCGTCATCGAGCCGTTCATTGCCCATGGAACGCGAAGGGCAGTCTGATGCGACTTCTCGCCGAGGAGCTCAAGAACGAGACGCTCGATAGGAGCGACGGTCTCCGCGTCAGCTACGCACAGTCCTGGGCCCAGGTGATCCCAGACGCCGACGAACCGGTCGTTCACATCCACGCGGAGGCCCCGACGGACGGCGAGGCCATTCGGCTCGAACAACGGTTCGCGGGGCTGATTGACGTCGCGCTCGCTGAGGCTAGCGCTGTAGCCGTCGACGAACCAGTGACGTGACCGGTCGCCGTTCGCGACGCGGCTCACGCCGTAGCCGCTACTTTTTGTCTGAACCTCAAGTGAAGCTTGATGCCTGACGACACTCCTGCTTCAATGGAAGGAACCGATGACTCGAAAGCGAACCGAGACTAGCGTGGAAGCACTACCTGATCTCAAAGGACTGTCTGGCGATGAACTGCGCGAGCTGATTCGCGAGCTCGTCGAGGAAGAGAACGAGGTCTCGTACCGGCGCCGGATGCTTCACGGCAAGATTGACATCCTGCGAGCGGAGCTCGTATCCCGCTTGCAGAAGCAGGTTGGCGACGGGGATACGTCTATTACTGACGTCGATATCGCTCGCCTCACAGAGATCCTTGCCTCGAAAGCCCCTGGCTCGATGGATGAACCTGGGATTGCGGGCGAGGCCGACGTTTGACCCACGTTCACTGTCCGGAGTGCGGGTTTCAGAACCCCGAGGCGTCGGGGTACTGCGCGAAGTGCGGTGCCTACCTCCTTCGTGACGAACCAGGGCAGAGCACGATGTCGTTCACGCTCGGTGGCGACGAGGTCGCCACAGGTGCTCTTCTCGACGTCGCCGTCGAGGGACGGGCAATCGTGGTTCGCGAGGGGGGTGGACGTCCGGTTGAGACGGTTGCGATTACGGGCGATCGCATGACGATCGGGCGGTCACCGGACTGCGACATCTTTCTCGACGACGTGACGGTCTCTCGGTTGCACGCCGTGGTGGCGGCTCGCCCGGATGGGACCTGGGTCGAGGACCAACAGAGCCTCAACGGAACGTTCGTGAATCGCGTCCGCGTCGAAGAGGCTCAGCTCACCGACGCGGACGAGATCCAGGTTGGCCGCTACCGACTCACGTTCCTAGACCGATGAGCGCAGTCCCAGAAGCGCGAGCCCACAGACCGTTGACTATTGGCGCGGTGCGGCGGCGGCTGCGCGAAGAGTTTCCCGACATCTCGATCTCGAAGATTCGCTACCTCGAGGATCAAGGTCTTCTCACGCCGTCTCGTACGGAAGGTGGCTACCGCCTCTTTCGTGAGGAGGACGTCGAACGTCTGCGCACGATTCTGCGTCTCCAGCGGGACGAGTTCCTCCCACTGCGCGTCATTCGCGACGAGCTGGACGATCGAGCAGCTCGCAAGCGCGACAAGGTGCGGCCCGACGGAGTACGGGATCGGCTCCGTTCGGTACCGGACAAGCTGCTGTCGCTCGAGGAACTCAGCGAGCAGGCCGACATTGATGCTGCCTTTGCGAAGGAGCTCGCAAACTTCGGCCTGCTCCAGGAGACGTCGTACGGCGACGCGATCGGCTACGGGGAGGACGACGTCCAGATCGCGTCTCTCTGCGGACGCCTGGCGCGCTACAACCTCGAGCCTCGCAACTTGCGGTCGATCAAGACGGCGTCGGAGCGGCAAGCCACCCTGCTGGAACAGGTCGTCGCGCCAGGTCTACGAGCCAAGAACGCCGAGCGACGCCAGCGCGCGATCGACGATCTCGACAAGCTCGCCACGATCTCGAGCGAGCTGT
>JAUVPB010000078.1 GCA_030598925.1 Actinomycetes bacterium | reverse complement strand
TACCGGAGCCGGCGCATGCTCACCACGCTCGGCGCCGGCTGGGTGTGTGCCCGTTTTCTTCGTCCAAGCGGACTCCCGCTCCTGCAGCAGGAGTTGGCTCTCGCAACGCTGTCGAGCGTTCCCCTCGCGCTGACGCTGCGGGGCTCGAGTGTCGCCGCGTATCACGGAGCCGAGCACGTCGCGATTGGCTCGTGGGAGCACGACGAGCCGCGAACCCGCATTCACGAGCGCTGCGGATCGCACCTAGCGTTGCCGATTCTCGGCGCTACCGCGGTCGGTAACGTCATCGCAGGACGTCTGGCACGGACGCGAGCCGGCGGGGCGGTTGGCCGTTCGCTCGCGGCGGGCGTTGCGCTTGGGCTCTCGGTGGAACTCTTCGGTTGGATGCTCAGGAACCCAGACGAGCCGCTGGCACGAGCGCTCGCGGCGCCTGGCGGCTGGCTCCAGCGCAACTTCCTGACCCGTGAGCCGAGCGGGGAACAGGTCGAAGTCGCCCAGGCCGCGCTGGATGAGTGTCTGCGCCTCGAGCGCGCCGCTTGAGTCGCAGTTCATCTGTCGACGTACTAGCCAGTAGCACACCCCAACCGGGCCCTGCTAGTGACCCGATCTGTCGGGGTTGAGGACGTCGCGGTTTCTGCCGATGGACAGACAACGTGGAAACGGCCTCGTCTCCATTGCAGCTGCTCGCTGGTCCGCTTGCCTTGCTTCCGCTGGGCGGCCAGATCACCGACAACATCATCATCTGGGTGCCAATGGTCTTCTTTGGCATCATCGTCTACTTCCTCTGGCGGATGCTCAAGCTCATGCCGAGGACGAAACCCCAGGTCATGCGGCCGGACTCCGACTCAGCGGTCACGTGGGACGACATCGCAGGTGTCGACGAGGCGAGAGCTGAGCTCGAGGAGGTCGTCGACTTCCTCCGCGAGCCGGACCGCTTTGCCGGCCTCGGGGCAAGAGTGCCCAAAGGCATCTTGCTGTACGGTCCCCCGGGAACGGGGAAGACGCTCCTGGCCAAGGCAGTAGCGCGGGAATCGGGCGCCGCCTTCTACGGCCAGAGCGCGTCAGCGTTCGTAGAGATGTTCGCCGGACTGGGTGCGTCGCGCATCCGAAAGCTCTTCGACACGGCGCGCAAGAATCAACCCGCGATCGTCTTCATCGATGAGCTCGACGCCGTCGGCATGAAGCGGTCCGGTACCTCATTCAACCGTGAGCACGACCAGACGCTGAACCAGCTCCTCGTCGAGCTCGACGGCTTCAACGGGGCACCGCAGGTTGTCGTGATCGGTGCGTCCAACCGGCTCGAGGACCTCGACCCAGCGCTGTTGCGCCCGGGTCGATTCGACCGCCAGGTGCTCGTGACTCCACCCGACCTTGCCGGGCGTATCAGCATTCTCGATGTGCACACGCGCGGAAAACCTCTCGCCGAGGACGTCGACCTCGAGACGGTCGGCCGCCAGACGTCAGGCCTGACCGGCGCCGATCTCGCAAACCTCTGCAACGAGGCTGCGATCGCCGCCGGTCGTGCGAACCGCTCGTCGCTTGGCGCGGCCGACTTCGACCAGGCACTCGAGCGCGTTGTCGCAGGCCTGCAGCAGAGTCGCGTCGTGTCTGAGAAGGAGAAGCGAATTCTGGCGTTCCACGAGGCAGGCCACGCGCTGATGTCGCACCTCGTCGGCGACCCGCAGCCAGTTCAGAAGGTGACGATCGTGTCGCGCGGCCGCGCGCTCGGCTACACGCTCAACACGCCGCAGGAGGATCGCTACCTGCAGACGAAGGAAGAGCTGTTCGATCTGCTGAAGGTGCTGCTTGCGGGTCGGGCGGCCGAGCAAGTGGTTTTCGGGCGTATCACGAACGGAGCTGCCAACGATCTCGAACGTGCGACCGAACTCGCCCGCTCGATGGTGTTCGAGTACGGGATGGGCGATGCGGTCAACTCGCGAACGGTCCGCGCTGACAACTACGCGCTCAGCGAACAGACGAAGGAACTCCGCGACGCTGAGCAATCCGGGTTGACAGACACCGCGTACCGCGATGCGATTCGGCTGCTCGAGAAGCACCGAGTTGCGCTCGATCGGCTCGCGGCCGGACTTCTCGAGAGGGAGACGCTACTGCGACGAGAGCTCGAAGAGTTGCTGGCGGACACACCGGCCGATTCCGACTCCTCGGCGGAGGTCGGTAAGGTCGTACCGCTCGCGAGTGAGGGTTAGCGGCCCGACGTCCGGCAGCTAGGATCCGCGACGTGCTGGTCGAGACAATGCACCACGTGGCTTTCGCCGTCGAGGACCTGGACGAAGCTCTGGACACGTATAGACGTCTCTACGGAGCGGAGCTCGAGGCGCGAGGCCGACTGGAATCGCAGGGCGTCGACGCCGCGTACGTCACGATCGGACGGGATCGAGTCGAGCTGGTCTCGCCAACTGGGCGCGACACACCTGTCGGACGTTTTCTTGACCGTCGCGGTCCCGGGATGCATCACGTCGCCTTCGAGGTGGGGAACATCACCGAGGCGATCCGCGACCTCACAACCGCAGGCGCAACGCTGATTGACACTGAGCCGCGTTCGGGACTCGGCGGGCACGATGTGGCGTTCGTGCATCACGAGTCGCAGCACGGCGTTCTCATCGAGGTGGTATCGCAATGAAGCATGAGGAGACCGTCCGGATCGAGATCGGGTACGAGGGGGGCCACGTGACCGCCGCCATCGTGTCGACGGCATCGGCAGACGAGTTGGACGAGCGGCTCGGTGCCGCGGGAGGCGGCGTAGTGTGCCTCGAGGCGGACGACGCCTCGATCACGGTCGTACTGGGCAAGGTTGCCTACGTGCGGCGGTTCGCTCGCGATTCGCAGGTCGGCTTCGGCGGCTAGACACCCGCCGAGGCTCCACAACCGGTGGCACTCGAAGTCGGCATCGTCGGCCTCCCCAACTCGGGCAAGACGACGCTATTCAACGCGCTAACGCGGGCCGGCGCCGAGATCACCGCGTACACCAGCGTTTCCGAGAAGCCAAATCTCGGCATGGCGCCGATCGCCGATGACCGGCTCGTACCGCTCGGGAAGATCGAGGCGTCGAGGAAGGTCACTCCGGCCGCGATCCGCGTGCTTGATGTACCCGGTACCGGCGCTGCGCTCCTCGGCAACCTCCGGAGCGTCGATGCGATCCTCGCTGTTGTGGACGGATTCAGCCCGGAGCCCGATCCCCAGTCAGACCGGGAGACGCTTCGGCTTGAGTTGCTGTTCGCCGATCGCGACCATGTGGGGAAGCGTCGCGAGAGGGTCGCGCGAGACGCCAAATCCGGGAAGCCAGAGCCACGCGCCGAACTGGTTGAGCTCGATGCGCTCGCAGCACATCTCGACGCAGGGGGAGCCATCGGTGACTACGCGGGCGTCGTACCGGAGGCGCTCGAGCCTCTTACGGTCAAGCCGCTAATCGAGATAGTCAACGGTCCAGAGGGAGTCGACGCGAAGCTCGAGGCGGAGCTGGCCGAGTTGCCGGAGGAGGAGGCGGCGGCCTATCGCGAAGGGCCTTCGGCCCTCGAGGACGTCGTGCACCGCCTGTTTTCGAGCCTCGACCTGATCACGTTCTTCACGGTCGGCGATACCGAGGCGCGAGCCTGGACGCTCGCCCGCGGCGAGTCGGCGCTCGACGCCGCGGCGGCGATTCACACGGACATCGCTCGCGGCTTCATCCGCTGCGAGGTGATCGCGGCGGCCGATCTCATCGAGCACGGCTCCAGGGCGGAGGTCGCCAAACGCGGGCTCCAACGGCTCGAGGGCAAGGAGTACGTTGTCCAGGCCGGCGACGTGCTCAACGTTCGCTTCAACGTCTAGAGCAGCTCGTTACGCGGTTGCCGACGGAGTGAGGCCGTAGATGGCTCCGAACTTGTCGGCGAGATAGTCGAGGTACGGCCGCGCGGCCAGGGGTTCGCCGACGACGGTGTCGAGAGCCTCGGAGAGGGTGAGGGTGCTGCCGCGCGCGTGGACGTTCTCGACCAACCAGGCGCGAAGCGGCTCGAATTCGCCTACGCCGATCTGGTCGGCGAGCTCGGGAATGTCTCCGCCGACCCGGCGCCAGAGTTGGGCCGCGACGAGGTTGCCGAGAGCGTAGGTCGGGAAGTACCCGAAACCGAAGCACCAGTGCGGGTCCTGCAGCACACCATGAGCGTCGTCGGGCACGTCGATACCGAGGTAGTCATCGACACGCTCGTTCCAGGCTGCGGGGAGGTCCTCGGGGGCGAGAGAGCCGTCGACGAGAGCCAGCTCCAGCTCGAAGCGCATGATGATGTGGAGGTTGTAGGTCACCTCGTCGGCCTCCACCCTGATCAGCGACGGCTCGACGCGGTTGATAGCGCGGTAGAACTGCTCAGCATCAATGTCTGAGAATTGGGTCGGGAAGGTCTTCTGGAGAGTGGGAAACGCGAACTCCCAGAACGCTCGGCTCCGCCCGACCAGGTTCTCCCACAGACGGCTCTGCGACTCATGGAGGCCAAGTGAGCTGAGGCGCTCGAGCGGCGTGCGGTCGAACTCGGGAGATACGCCGGCTTCGTACAGTCCGTGTCCGAACTCGTGCATCGCACCGAAGATTCCGGCCGGCAGGTAGTCCTCGAAGTAGCGGGTCGTGATCCTGATGTCGCCCATCCCGACGCGTAGAGCGAACGGATGGACGACCGTGTCGAGTCGCCAGCTGTCGTTCTCGAAGCCGATCGACTCGAGCAGCTGCTCGACCAGTGCGACTTGATCCCCGACGGGGTACGTCCTGTGAACCATCGATGCGTCGATCTCCGCACCGTGCTCGCGAATGTCGCGTACGAGCGGTACGAGCCCCTCTCTGAGCTCCGCAAAGATTGCTTGGACGTCGGCGGTTGTCACGCCCGGCTCGTAGTCGTCGAGGAGGTGGTCATACGGGTGCGTCTCTTCGTCGAAGCAGGCGACGTAGCGGCGTCGAAGCTCGAGGCCCGTCTCAAGCGAGGGAAGGAATCGCTCGAAGTCGGATTGCTCGCGGGCCAGCACCCACGCCTCGTGGGCACTCGACGCGGCGGCCGACATCTCGGCAGCCAGCTCCTTCGGAACGAGCCGCTCCTTGTCGTAATGTCGCCGAGCGACGCGAACCAGAGAGCGAGCGAAGCTCGAGTAGTCCTCGTCGCAGGTGGCGGCCTCACACTCGTCGAGTAGGCGTCCCACCTCGTCGCTGACGAAGCGCTCGTGTGCGATGAGCGCGACCGTGGCTCGCTGCCGGGCTCTGCTCGAGGCGCCGCCCGCCGGCATCATCGTCTGCTGGTCCCAGCCCAGGAGGCCGGCGATTCGCTCGAGATCGACGATCTCGCCGAGTATCAGCAGGAGCTGGTCGACTGACCGCGGTTCAGCCATAACGCACCACCTTAGACAGAACGTTGCGGCAGCGACTTGTGAGGTGCAGAATCAGGCAGAAAGTCGGCCCGAAGGCGTGAGGTTTCGGCCTACGACAGGTTGACGGCCGGCGGTGCGGCACCCACGGCCGGAGCGGCCGGAGCTCGTACGGTCGGCAGCGTGGCAGCGACTGCGTCGAGTTGGTTCGCGTGATAGAGGGCGGCCGCCTCCGCCGTACGGGCCGTTCGAAAGTCGTGATGCACGGCGATGGGGTGAAGAATCTCCGCGAGCGTCTCCGGGTCGAGAAGCCCGGCCGCCAGTTCCTCGACGGTGCGAATACCGAGCTGCACGTGGCCTAGCAGCTCTCCTTCCCGCGTCTGCGGGAATCCTGGCGAGCGCTCGAGCTCGGCCGTTCGCCCGACGTCGTGAAGGAGCGCCGCGGTGACAAGCAGGTCGGAGCGCAGTCGTAGATGTAACTGGCAGAGATCGCGACAAACTGTCGCGACCGCAATGGTGTGCTCGAGCAGTCCGCCCGCGTAGCCGTGATGACCAGCTGGCGATGCCGGTAGCCCGCGATACGCGACCCGAAGGCGATCTGCGTCGAGGAAGCGACGCAGCAGAGCGTGCAGACCCTCGTGGCTAACCTCGCCTGCGAGGAACTCGAGAAAGCCGTCGAGTTCGCCGAGCTCCCTCCGTGCGCGCGGGAGGAGGTCAGCCGGGTCGACGTCCTCTGCGCGCTCGATCGTCCTGACGTCGAGTTGCAGTTGGGTCTTGTAGCGCTCGACACGCCCAAGAATGCGGACGGCGTCTCCCACGTCGAACTCGCTCGCAAGGACCTCGACATCGTTCCACACCCTCGCGTCGATGCGACCCGTGGCATCGACCAGCTCGAGTACGAGGTACGGGCGTCCCGCCCGGGTCCGTGCACGGTCCTTACGTGCGACTGCGAAAACGGCATCGACCAGGCGGTCCTCCTCGAGGTCGACAATCGCGATATCGGCGTCCATTCGGCGAGTCTAGGTCGATTGACGGATGGTAGGCTCGCGCACGTGTCCCAGCCACACTCGCGGCGCGCGGCGCGCTCGGCCGGTGCGTTGCCGGGGCTGATTACGACGTCCGGCCGTCGCATTGGCTGACCTCGATCCAGACCTCTGGCTTGACGCCTGCCGGAGCGCAGCACGGGCCGCCGCCGCAGAGCTGGCCAAGCTCACGACGCGCTCGGAGCGCGAGCGGTCGATGGGTCGCGGCGAAGGAGGAGACGAGACGGTTGCTGTCGATCAGGCGGCGGAGGGCGCCGTTGTGGCGGCACTTGAGCGGGTCCATGGCCGCGGGAATTCGTTCACGCTCATCTCGGAGGAGCTCGGTACGCGCCACTTCGGCGAGAGCGACGTCCGCGTTGTCGTCGACCCCGTGGACGGATCGGCCAACGCCAAGCGTGGTATCCCCTTCTACTCACTCTCGATCGCGGTTGCCTCCGGTCCACGCTTCGGGGACGTCGAAATCGGGTACGTAAAGGACTTCTCCTCGGGCGAGGAGTGGACCGCTGTTCGGGGCGACGGCGCCCAGCTCAACGGAGAACCCCTCACTGAGACGCCGCGGCATGAGATCGAGCTGCTGTCCTTGGAGGCGACCCGAACGCACCTTGTCGCCGAGTACATACCGGCGTTCTTGACGGTGGCCGACCGGTTGCGGATCATGGGATCCTGCGCGCTATCTCTCTGCCATTTCGCGGCCGGACGCGTCGACGCCGTCTGCTCGCTCCGTCCCATTCGGAGTGTGGACATTGCGGCCGGGCAACTCCTTGCGCTTGAGCAGGGGTTGGCCGTCCAGCTGATCGACGGTGAACCTCTCGGATCGGCGCCGCTTGACCTTTCCCACCGCTCGAGGGTGGTAGCCACTGCGGCGGCCGACACGTGTGATCATCTCGCGCGAACGCTCCGGCGAGTGGTGCCGACCGATCGTGTCCACGGCTGAGCCGGTACTCTGAGTCCGTGGCCACCCGTGACGACGTCATGCGTGCGCTCGAGCACGTTGACGACCCCGAACTGGGCCGCTCCGTAGTCGAGCTGGGAATGGTGCGAGATGTCTCGGTCGACGACGGAGAGGTCTCGGTCACAATCTCGCTGACGATGCCCGGATGCCCCCTGCGGGAGAGTTTCCACTCGCAGATCGACGAACACGTCGGGCGGCTCGACGGCGTTCGCAGCATCGAGCTCGGCTTCGACGTGCTCAGCGCCGAAGAAAAGAAGGCGCTCGCCGGCAAGCTTCGCCCGGCCGGTGCTCCGCCCGAGGAAGGCGTCCAGCTCGATCCGTCAATTCGCGTGCTTGCGATCGCAAGTGGGAAGGGCGGAGTCGGCAAGTCGTCGCTGACGGTCAACATCGCGGCGTCGCTCAGCCGGCTGGGCCGTCGCGTCGGTGTCCTCGACGCGGACATCTACGGACACTCCATTCCGCACATGCTCGGCCTCTCGCATAAGCCCGCGGTCGTAGACGAGCTGATCGTGCCACCTGTCCGCCACGAGCTCAAGGTGATGTCGATCGGCTTCTTTCTCGAGGACAACGCACCGGTGATGTGGCGCGGACCCATGCTGCGCAAAGCCCTGGAGCAGTTCCTCCGCGACGTCCACTGGGGCGAGCTCGACGATCTTGTCGTCGACATGCCCCCGGGAACCGGTGACGTCTCGATCTCACTCGGTCAGCTGCTCCCGCAAGCCGAGGCGGTCGTCGTCACCACGCCGCAACCCGCTGCTCAGCAGGTCGCGGTGCGCGCGGCTCTGATGGCAAGAAAGGTCGGCATGCGAATTGCCGGCGCCGTAGAGAATATGTCGTACCTCGTCGGCACCGGCGAGCAGCTGTTCGGAGCCGGCGGAGGGCAGGCGCTCGCGACCGAGGTCGACGTACCGTTGCTCGGCCACGTGCCGCTCGACCCACGGCTCCGAGAGCTCGCCGACGAGGGCGAGCCGATCGTGCTCGCGGAGCCCGAGGCCGAGGTGTCACAGGCGATCGCAGCGATCACGGAGAAGCTCATGGCGTCTCAACGGAAGCCGGCAGGTGGCGTCCGCAAGCGGCTCCCGTTGATGCAGAGCTAACTCAGAGCCGCCTGGGCGGGCCGCGCGCCCGGCGAGTGCCGACCCGGTTCGCTAGATGACGACTGTGCCGCCCGGCTCGATGTCGATGATCTCGACGTCCGAGTCGAGCTGACGCAACGCCCCCGGCGTGCCCGTCAGCGCCGGGAACGTTCCCCAGTGGCAGGGGATGCACCGCGAGACACCGAGGAGCTCGAGCGCCAGCGCTGCCTCCTTGACGCCCATCGTGTAGAGATCGCCGATCGGGAGAATCGCGACGTCCGGTTGGTAGAGCCGCCGAATGAGCTCCATGTCCCCGAAGACGTTCGTATCGCCCGCTGCGTAGAGGCTGGTGCCGTTCTCGAACGTGATGGCGAACCCCATGGGCTCACCGGTGTACGTTCCATCAGGAGCGGAGCTCGAGTGGAACGCGTTCGTCGCGGAGAAGGAGATGCCCTCCAGCTCTTGTGTGCCGCCCTTTCCCATGCCGTTCTCGCCGGCGCCGGGAATCTCCTGGCCGGCGAACCACTGGATGAGCTCGTAGCAGCCGATGATCGGCGGTCCGAACTGCTCCGCCAGGCCCTTGACCGCATCGACGTGGTCGAAATGGCCATGAGTGATGGCAATGATGTCGCAGCGCTCTGCGACGAACTCGCTCTCGGGGCAGGTGGGATTGCCTTCGAGCCAGGGGTCCAGATACACGCGCGTCCCATTTGGGGAATCGAAGCGGAACGAACCGTGTCCGAGCCAGGTCACAGCGACGTCGGCCATTGCGGAGCTCTCCTCTCGTCTGGCGGGCAGGTAGTGAGGCGCGAGCCTACCGCAGCCGATCCGGCGACCGCACCGGTGTGACTAGTAGGGGAATGTCATGAACGCCGTCGCATCACGAATGACGTCGATCAAGGGATCGATGCCGAAGAAGGTCCCGACGGCTACGACGAGCGATGCCCCGATGGCGAGCGTGAGCAGTCGGTCGCGTGGCGGCGATCCGCCAGCGACAGCAGGGACGCCGACAGGAAGGTCTCGCATGTAGAGGGCGCGGACGACGCCGAGGTAGTAGTAGACCGAGACGGCGGTGAAGATGGCTCCGATCACCATCAGCCAGATCCAGCCACGCTCATACAGGGCCGCGAACGCGTAGAACTTGCCGAGGAATAGGCCGGTGGGCGGAAGGCCGATGAAGCCCAGCATGAAGGTGGCCATCGCGACGCCGAGGAACGGCCGCTCCCAGCCCAGGCCCGACAGTCCAGCGAGGTCGACCGGCCGCCCGAGCTCTCGTTCGCGCGCCGCTACCACCGCGAATGACCCGACGGTCATGGCTGCGTACGGGATCAGGTAGAAGAGGAGCGCACGCGCGCCCAGCTCGTTTCCGGCCGCGAGCGGCATCAGCAGGAAGCCGGCATGAGAGATGCTCGAGTATGCGAGGAGGCGCTTCACATCTCGCTGCGCGAGCGCGGCGAGGTTTCCCCAGGCGAGCGAGATCGTTGCGAGGACGGCGAGCGTGATCGTCCAGAACTCCGCCTGCTCGGGAAACGCCGTGTTGAGCAGACGTAGCGCGAGCACGAAGACGGCGACCTTCGTCGCTGCCGCCATGAAGCCGGTCACGGACGTTGGCGCACCCTCGTACACGTCGGGTGTCCACTGGTGGAGCGGTGCGGCCGACATCTTGAAGCCGAGCCCGATGAGGATCATCGCCAATCCGGTGATCAGCAGGAGGTTGTCGCCCTCGGCAGCCTGACCGATCTCGACGAAGTTGATCGTGCCCGTGGCGCCGTAGACCAACGCGAGGCCGAAGAGCAGGATGGCCGACGCGAAGCTTCCGATCACGAGGTACTTCAACCCGGCCTCGAGCGAGCGAACGCGGTCGGTCGAGATCGCGCTCAGGAGGTAGAGGCAGATCGAGAACCACTCCAGGCCGAGGAAGAGCGTCATCAGGTTGCTGCTGGCCGCGAGGAAGGCCATGCCGGCAACGGCCGCGACGAGCAGTCCGTAGAACTCGCCCGCGTGCTCGTCGGCGGTGCGTTCCCGATAGGAGACGAGGACGGCAAGAATTGCCGTGCCGAAGAGGATGGCCTGAGCGAGATGCGCGAGGCTGTCACGCTGGATCGCGTCGGCTACGAGCCCCGAGGCCTCGCTGTCGAGCGCGAACAGCGTGAGCGTCGCGGCGAGCGAGCCGAGCAGCGTGACCGCGGCAGCAGTTGCCGCGAACGGGCGCCGCATGCTCGTCCGAAGGAAGATCGAGGTGAGCAAGATGACCGCGGCGCCGAAGAGCGCCACGAGGTACGGAGAGAGCCCCGCCCAGTCGATCGCTGGTGTCGAGAACTCGCTCACGGCTCGAACCTCGTCGTGACAGCGTCGGTCGGCTTGCCGGTGAACGTGCGATCGGTGATCGCCGCGGGCCAGACGCTCAGGGCGATCAGGATCGCGATCAGCGGGACGATGGCGCTCAG
>JAUVPB010000156.1 GCA_030598925.1 Actinomycetes bacterium | reverse complement strand
GTGATCCTCCGCGGCGGCGGCGGCGACGACCGGCTGACGGGGGGTCGCCGAGCAGACCTCCTCGTCGGTGGGGATGGCGACGACATCCTCACGGGCGGCAACGGCAAGGACCAACTCATCGCCGGCTCCGGCAACGACCAGGTCTTCGTGAAGGATGGAACAGCCGACGTGGTCAACGCCGGCATCGGCTGGGACCGCGCGTCATCTGACGTCGGCGACCGGCTAATAAGCGTCGAGTACCTTCTCGGGTAGCTGGCCGGACCGTCAGCGCACGCGGCGCCAATGCGAAAGAAGTGGCCAGTTGCAGCGCCTTTTTGTGAACGCCGACCCACTCTCTCTCCACCCAGGAGATCCCTCGGCCGACTGATACCGGTAGTCTGCCCGGTACATGGCCGTCGTTTCCCCGGCCCCCGACCCACCGACGCAACCGCAGCCGAGCTTCGCTGCGCGCTATGCAGAACTCGCGGTCCGACACTCTGCGACGCGCCGCATCGACGTCGTGCTGCGGAGTCTCGACGTCGTTATCTCTGCGACCGCTCTGCTCCTCCTGTCGCCGATCGCGCTCGGAATCGCTCTCGGAGTCAGGTTCACGACAGGCGCACCGATCTTCTACCGGGGCGCACGCATCGGGAAATCTGGCCGGATCTTCACGATGCTCAAGTTCCGCACGCTTGTGCCTGATGCCGAGTCGCGTCTCGGCCCATATTGGGGGCCTGAGCTCGACCTCCGCACCCATGCCGAAGTGACAGGGCTCGGACGAGTTCTGCGGGCCACACAGCTAGACGAGGTCCCACAACTCTGGAATGTCCTCCGCGGCGACATGAGCATCGTCGGCCCGCGCCCGATCCGGCCAGCGTTCTTCGAGGAACTGTGCGCCGAGATCCCGCAGTACTGGCAGAGGCTGGTCGTCCGACCGGGCCTCACGGGCTTCGCCCAGACGAGGATGGGCCGGGAGCCGTCCTGGGCCGAGAAGCTTGCGCACGACCTCGAGTACGTCGCCGACCGCTCTGTCGGCCTCTACCTCAGGGTCGTCCTGACCACGGGCTTGCGCGTCATACGACAGTCCGCACGGGGGCTGGTCAACGTGGTCGTCGGCCGCACACCGTAGCCCTCAGTCGTGCCTTACGCCCGACGAGCGCCTAGACCCGTGGCATGGGGAGCGTAGTGCGCATCGGTCATTAGACTCCGGCACATGTGCGGGATCTGCGGCGTCGTTTCCTTGTCTGGCGCCCCGATCGACCCGGACCGGCTCGAGCGGATGAACGCGTCGCTCATCCACCGCGGGCCGGACGACGAGGGCAGCTACCAGGGCGCCGGTGTCGCGTTGGCCATGCGCCGCCTCTCGATCATCGATCTCGCCTCCGGCCAGCAGCCGATCGCCAACGAAGACGCGACCGTCCACGTGATCCAGAACGGTGAGATCTACAACTACCGAGAGTTGCGAGCCGGACTCGCCGCGCGCGGACATACGTTCCGGACCAACAGCGACACCGAAGTGCTCGTGCATCTCTACGAGGAACGCGGCGCGCGCTTCGCGGAGGAGCTTCGCGGCATGTTCGCGGTCGCAATCTGGGACCAGCGCGAGACTCGACTCGTCCTCGCGCGGGATCCGTTCGGCATCAAACCCCTCTACTACCGGGTCGACGACGACGAGCTAACCTTTGCCTCCGAGCTCAAGGCCCTGCCGAGCGGGGAGGTCGACTTCGCGGCGATCGAATCGTTTCTAGCGTTCAACGTCATTCCGTCGCCACAGACGATCTACCGCGGCACGCGAAAGCTCCCGGCGGGTCATGTCGCTACCTGGACGCCTGTGGAGGGGCTCCAACTCGAGCGTGTCCGCCGCGTGGGTGCGACGCCGACACAGAACACACGGCCCGAAGCGGCACCTGTGCTGGCGGAGGAGCTGAGGGCCCGGCTGCGCGACTCGGTGCGCGCCCACCTCGTCGCCGACGTCCCGGTCGGCGTCCTGCTGTCCGGCGGTGTCGACTCGGCGACGCTGTGCGCGCTGGCCGCTCAGGAGAGCGAGGAGCGCGTCAAGACGTTCTCGATCGGCTACGCGGAGCAGAGCTTCAACGAGCTGGACAACGCCCGCCTCGTCGCGACGAGGTACGGCACCGATCACCACGAGTTGGTCGTCGAGCCCGATGCCGCGAAGCTTCTGCCGGCGTTCGCACGAATCTTCGACGAGCCCTTCGCCGACTCAGCCGCCCTCCCGACCTATCTTGTATCCCAGCTCGCCTCCGAGCACGTGAAGGTCGTGCTCTCCGGCGAAGGTGGAGACGAGCTGTTCGGCGGCTACTACACGTACGTCGCAGATCTACTGGCCTCGAAGGTTGCGCCAGCCCGAAGCGTGCTCCGACCGCTCGCAGAGGCCCTGCCGAGCTCGTCGTCACGTGTGAGCTTCGACTACAAGGCCAAGCGGTTCACACGAGGGCTCGGCCTCCCGTCGCTCGAACGCCATCACGCATGGAAGGAGATCTTCTCGCCAGACGCGCGCGCCGAGCTCCTCGGCGCGCGCCGCGACGCCGACGCCGACCCGCTCGATGTTCTCCGCGAGCGATACCGTGAAACGCAAGGGTGTCCGGAGCTCGCGAGGCTCCAGGACGTCGACCTCGGCGTCCTGATGGTCGACGACCTGCTGACGCGCACCGATCGGGCGAGCATGGCCCACTCGCTCGAAGTGCGTGTGCCGTTTCTCGACCCGATCGTCTCGTCCTTCGCCTTCGGGCTCCCCCAAGATCTGAAGGTGAAACGATTCGCCAAGAAGCGGCTCCTCCGACAGGCCGTCGCTCCGCTGCTGCCGGCGCCGATCGTCGAAGGAGCCAAGCGCGGCTTCTCGATCCCAGCCGCCAAGTGGCTGCGTGGCGAGCTCCAACCGTTTGCACGAGATGTCCTCGCGCCCTCGATGGTCCAGCGGCACGGGTTCTTCGAGCCGGCGGCCGTCACGAGTGTCCTCGACCGCCACGTTGCGGGCGAGGAGGATCTCAGTCGACAGCTCTGGGGACTGCTCTCGTTCACGCTCTGGGCCGAAACGCGGTCGACCGCGGCACCGGCCCTCACGTCGAGCGGCGCGTCGGGCTAGCGAATGCGTGTCTGGATCGACATCACGGCGCCCGCGCACGTGCTCGTGTTCCGGCCGCTCATCTCACGACTCGAAGAACGTGGCGCCGCGATCGAGGTCACCACGCGCGACTACGCACAGACGCTCGAGTTGCTGGAGGCGCACGACATCGACGCGGCGCCCATCGGCGAGCACGGCGGTCGTTCCCGCGTTGGCAAGCTACGTTCGCTCACAAGCCGGATGCACGGCCTCAAGAAGTGGGCAGGAAGCCGCACCTTCGATGTGGCGCTCGCCCACGGCTCGCACGAGCTGACGCTGGCAGCCCGTCGACTCAACGTTCCCTCATCGACCACGTTCGACTACGAGTTCGCGAAACTCCAGCACCACCTGGGGTGTCGAGCGGCCACCCGGGTCGTCGTGCCTGAGGCGATCCCCGCGGAACGACTCGCGCCGTACGGCGTCAGCCCGGCGAAGCTCGTGCAGTACGAGGGGCTCAAGGAGGAGTACTACCTCTCGGACTTCGAGCCGGATACGTCCGTCCCCGCGGAGCTCGGCGTCGATCGCCAACGAGTCGTGGTCATCGTGCGAACACCGCCCGACGTCTCCCTCTACCACCGACGCTCGAACCCGTTGTTCCCGCAGCTCCTCGAGCATCTCGGGAGCCACGACGATGTCCACGCCATCGTCGTCCCCCGCACCGATGACCAGCGTGCCTACGTTCGCTCGCTGGCGCTGCCGTCCCTGATCGTGCCCGACGGCGCTGTTGACGCGCAGAGCCTGATTGCCCTGTCGGATCTCGTCGTGTCAGCGGGTGGAACCATGAATCGCGAAGCGGCAGCGCTTGGCATCCCGGTCTATACGACGTACGGAGGCCAGCTTGGCGGCGTAGACGAAGCGTTGATCAAGGACGGTCGGTTGAGGCCTCTCACCGACCCCCACGCACTCGACCTCGTGAAGCGCTCCGAGGAGCGGTCTACGCGCGTGCGGCGGGACCCGTCGGTGATGCTGCAGCATCTGCTGTCGTGCCTTGACGACTAGCGGCCTTCGGCGAAGCCAGCATCGTGTTCAAACGTGCGACGACCTCGACCGTCTCACCGAGATCGACGAGCCGCTCGAGCTCGTCAAGCTCGTCGGTGAGCCACCCGTCGTCGATCGACGTTCCGACACTCTGCTGGATCTTCACGTGGGACGTGCTCTCCGGCAGCTCGCCGGATGCCCACAACGACTCGTGGAGTTTCTCGCCCGCGCGGACGCCCATGAACTCGATCGCAATGTCGGCGTCCGGTTCCCGTCCTGACAGGCGGATCATGTTGCGGGCCAGGTCGACGATCTTGACGGGCTCGCCCATGTCGAGCACGAAGACTTCGCCGCCGGATCCCAGCGCGCCGGCCTGGATGATCAGCTGCGCCGCCTCCGGAATCGTCATGAAGTACCGCGTCATATCGGGATGTGTGACCGTGACAGGCCCGCCGCGCGCAATCTGTCGGCGGAAGAGGGGGATCACGCTGCCCGAGGATGCGAGAACGTTGCCGAACCGAACTGCGAGGAAGCGCGTGTTCTCGGAGCGAGCCGCCGAGGTCGACATGAGCCACTCGCAGAGGGCTTTCGACTGGCCGAGCACGTTCCGCGCATCGACAGCCTTGTCGGTCGAGACGAGGACGAACACGCGTGTGCCCGCAGCCTGCGCGACCTCGGCCGCGACCTTCGTGGCGATGACGTTGTTGCGGACGGCCTCGAGCGGATTTGCCTCGATCAGTGGCACGTGCTTGTAGGCCGCTGCGTGGAAGACCACGGCCGGGCGATAATCTTCGAAGACCTGCCGGAGCTTGGCCCGGTTCTTGACGTCGGCCAGTACCGGCACGACAGCCGAGAACTCCCGCTCCTGCACCAGCTCACGGTCGATCTCGAACAGGTTGTTCTCTGCATGGTCGAGCAGGATGATGCGCCGCGGACCCAGCGTCACGAGCTGCCGGCACAGCTCAGCGCCAATCGAGCCGCCAGCACCTGTCACAAGGATGGTCTCATCCCCGACATACGACGCAATCGAAGCGAGGTCGAGATCGACCGGCGCGCGACCGAGAACGTCTTCGACCTGCACTTCTCGCAGCTGGGAGGCGAGCTGCCCGCCGCCCGTGATGAGCTCGTTAACCGTCGGAAGCGTCTTGACGGGCACGCCCGCATTTCGGCAGGTGTTCACGATGCTCTGCCGTGTCGCTCCGGCCGCGGACGGACTCGCGATGATGACCTCGTCGGGGTTTACGTCGTGCAGGATCCGCGGCAACTCCGCGGTCGAGCCGAGCACGCGGACACCATCCAGACGGAGATTCTGCTTGCGGGGATCGTCGTCGACGAGCCCTACGGGTGTATAGCTCAATCGCGGGCTGCGTCGCATCTCACGGATGATCAGACCGCCCGCGTCACCGGCACCGACGATCACGACCTCCTTGCCGCGCGCGACGATGCCCCATGGCCCGGGTCGCTCGAACAGCGTCCGCGTCAACACGCGGGCGCCCGCGAGCAGGGCGAAGACCAGCATGCCGTCGATCAGGAAGATCCCTCGCGGCAAACGCACCACAAACGGGTCCCAAAGCAGGAGGAGCACGGCGGCGACGAGCGCGCCGACAAGTGTCGCCCGGAACAGCGACCACATGTCGCGAAGTGACACGTAGCGCCACCAGTGGCTGTACAGGCCGAACGCGGCGAGCACGACCAGCTTGACCGCGACGACCGCGACGAAGATCCACGGCTCGACGTACCCGTCGTAGTAGACAGGCAGGCGTTCGAAGCGAAGCTGGAACGCCGCCCACCAGGCGAGCGCGATGAGCAACGCGTCGACCGCGAGCTGTCCTGTCCGGTACCGGGTGAATAGGCTCATACGGTCGCCTCTTGCAGGGCGCCCGCCACGGCGGTCACGACCTGCTCCTGCTGCTCTTCGGAGATGCCCGCCCACATCGGCAGCGCGAGGTTCTCGGCAGCGGCCCGCTCGGTTTCCGGCAGGCTGCCGGGGCGAAGGCCGAGCGGAGCGAAGACTGGTTGCAGGTGTAGCGGAGTCTCGTAGTAGGGCCGGGCGCTGATACCGGCCGCCTCGAGTGCGCTCGCGACAGCGTCCCGCACGGGAGTGCGCACGACGTACATGTGGTAGACGTGTCCGGGCTCGTCAGCAGGAAGCTGGCAAAACTCGCCGAGACCGAGTTCCTGGTAGCGCAGCGCGGCCTCGCGACGCTGCCCGTTCCAGAGGTCGATGCGCTCGAGAAAGAGACGAAGCGCCACAGCCTGCAGCTCGTCGAGTCTCGAGTTGAAGCCGACGAGCTCGAAGGTCTCCTTATCGCGCGAGCCGTGGCAGCGCAGAACGCGCACGCGATCGGCCAGCTCGGGATCAGAGGTGGCGACGAGGCCGCCGTCGCCGAGGCAGAAGAGGTTCTTCGTCGGGAAGAAGCTGAAGGTAGCGGCGATCCCGCGAGCGCCAACGCGGGCGCCGGCGACGCCGGCGCCGAAAGCCTGCGCAGCGTCTTCGATCACCGGAACGCCGGCCGGAAGCCGCGTGAGATCGAACGGTCGCCCGAGGAGATGAACGGCAACGATCGCCCTCGTTCGCTCCGTTACAAGCTCCGCGACGTGCGCGGGGTCGAGGTTGAGCGTCGACGGCTCGATGTCGCAGAACACGGGCGTCGCTCCGACGCGGGCGATCGCCTCGGCTGTCGCATAGAACGTGAAGGCAGGACAGATGACCTCATCGCCGGGGATGACCCCGGCTGCCTC
>JAUVPB010000204.1 GCA_030598925.1 Actinomycetes bacterium | reverse complement strand
TGGCCGTGCGATTCGTCGTTCGTCGTCGTTTCGGCGCTCGTCGTTTCGGTACTCGTCGGTTCCGGACTCGACGTCTCGGTGCCCGTCGTCTCGGTGCCCGTCGTCTCGGTGCTCGACGGCTCCGTGCTCGTCGTCTCGGTGCTCGGCGCGCCGGCCGCTCCGTTCGGGTCTTCCGGCGAGCCGCCGCATGCCACCAGCACGAGTAGCGAACCGACCAGCAAGGCCAGGGTGGTAGGGGCGTGTCGTCTCATGGTTGTTCGACTGCGCTCGCACCCGAAACGTTCCGACAGAACCACTCTCATCGTCGCCACAACACATTGTTAACGAGCGAGAAAGATCGCTGAAAGGCCTGTCGACTATTCCTTCGGCCATGATTGACAAGATGGAGAGCGCCCGGAGCCCCTTCGCGACCCTGGTGCGCTACGTGCTCACAGTCGCGGTGTTCGTCGTTGCGTTGCTCGCGGGCCTGTGGGTGTTCGCGGGTCAACTCGCACCATCCGGGTACTGGTGGTCGATCGGTTTTGGTGGCCTCTGGTTCGTGATCGCGTGGCTCATCCTGCGGTTCGGCGGCGGCAGATTCCCCCGGTTTCAAAGGATCGGCACGTTGACACTTGCCGTGACGGGAGTCGCCGTGCTCGCGATCTTCCTGTGGACATCGCTACGAGACGTCACCGTGAACGAGGAGATCGCCAGCGGCGTTGCGGCATCGCAGATCGTCGATGAGAGCGGGCAGCGTGCGGTCGATGCGGTCGGGAACTCGACTGGCGGGGACGCCGCGCCAGCCGACGGCTCTGCGGAGGCTGACGTCCAGGCAGCCGGCGACGAGCAGGCCAACGCCGATGCAGCCAGCAGCTCGGCCGGCGGCGCCACTGCCACGGCGGAGCCGGTTCCGTCGGGAAACATCGAGCTTGTCGCCGGCGAGTTCGTGACGCAGGCACACAGCTCCTCTGGCCGCGCGGCCATCGTGCAGCTCGATGACGGCTCACGCGTGCTCACGTTCGAGGACCTCGACACCGACGCGGGCCCCGATCTGCGTGTCTACCTCGTCGACGGCCCCGCCGAAGATGACGATCTCGGCCTGGTCGTCGACCTCGGAGGCCTGAAGGGCAACATCGGGAACCAGCAGTACGAGATCCCCGACGACGTCGACGTCGATCGTTTCACGACGGTGTCGATCTGGTGTCGTGCGTTCTCCGTCGGCTTCGCGAAAGCTGACCTGGCAGCGTCCTGAACCCCACCTGAGATAGCCGCCCCGGGGCACGGCCTCGCGGCTGACGGAACGCTTACCCTGCGGGCGATGAGCGACCTGACGCAGCGCTGAGGGCCGATGGCCGAGGACGCCGTCATCGCCCTGAGCCTGATCGTCGTCGCGGGCATCGGAGCGCAGCTCGTCTCCTGGTGGCTTCGCCTGCCGAGCATCCTGCTGCTGCTCGTCGCGGGCGTTCTCGTCGGCCCGGTGAGCGGTCTCGTCGAGCCCGATGAGCTGCTCGGCGAGGCCCTCCTGCCCTTCGTCTCGCTCGCAGTCGCGCTGATCCTCTTCGAAGGTGGCCTCAGCCTGCGAATCGACGAGATCCGTCGTCGCGGCTCCGTCCTGCGCAACCTCCTGACGATCGGCGTCGCGACCACCGCGATCCTCGGAGCCATCAGCGCGCACTACGTCCTCGACATCGGCTGGGAGACGGCCGCGGTGCTCGGCGCCATCGTCACGGTCACCGGCCCAACGGTGATCGGGCCGATGCTCCGGCACATCCGCCCGTCGGGCCCCGTAGCGGCAACGTTGCGTGCCGAGGGCGTGCTCGTCGACCCGCTCGGCGCGCTGCTCGCTGTCGTGGTCTTCGAGGTCATCCTCGCGACGTCGGCGGAGGAAGCGACCGGGGCCGTCATCTCCGCTGTCCTCAAGACGCTGCTCGCCGGCGGCGCGATCGGGCTCGCCGTCGGCGCCGTGCTCGTCGTGATGCTCCGCCGCTACCTGATCCCCGACCACCTTCACAACGTGGTGACCATCGCGTTCGTGATCGCGGCGTTCGTCGCGGCCGACGCGGTGCAGGAGGCGTCTGGCCTGCTTGCCGCGACGGTCATGGGCGTGGCCATGGCCAATCAGCGCTTCGTGCCGGTCGTCGAGATCCTCGAGTTCAAGGAGACGATCCGGGTTCTCCTGATCTCGGCGCTGTTCGTCGTGATCGGAGCCCGGGTCGAGCTCGACGCGGTCGGCGACATCGGCGTGCGAGGTGTGCTGCTCATCGCGGTGCTCGTGGTTGCGATCCGGCCGCTCGCGGTGCTCGCCTCCACGATCGGCACCTCGGCGAGCTGGCGGGAGCGCGCTCTGCTCGCCTCGGTTGCGCCACGCGGGATCGTCGCGGCCTCGATCGCGGCGATCTTCGCCATACGGCTCGAGGAGTTCGTCGCCGATGCCGCCGTGCTCGTCCCCGTGACGTTCATGATCGTGGTCGGCACGATCGCGATCTACGGCATCATCGCCGGGCCGATCGCGCGTTCGGTCGGCCTGGCCAAAGCCAATCCCCGCGGCGTCCTGATCGTGGGAGCCAACGCGGTGGCCTGTGCGATCGGTGACGCGTTGCGCAAGCACGATTTCCAGGTCACGCTCGTCGATACCGACCCGGAGCGAACATTCCGTGCGCGCCTCGACGGCCACGATGTGGTGCTCGGCAACGTCCTGTCGGACCGCGCGCACGAGGGGCTCGAGCTGGGTGAGCTGGGAATGCTGCTTGCGCTCACGCCGAACGACGAGGTCAACGTTCTCGCCACCCACCATTACGCGCGCCTGCTCGGCCGCAGAAACGTGTACCAGGTCGCTCCCTCCGAGTCAGGGCAGGGCATTCGGGGAGCGCTGCCCTTCCACCTGACTGCGCGCGTCTTGTTCGACGAGGAGCTGACCTACCGGGTGCTCGAGCGCCGCCTGTCCGAGGGGCAGCCGATCCGAGCGACGCGCCTCGGCGAGGAGTTCGACTGGAGCGCGTACCAGCGGAGGCACCAGGGGCGCTCGCACCCATTGTTCATGGTCAGCGCCGAAGGAAAGCTGACCGCGTTCACCAACACGTCGAAGCCGAGCCCGAAGGAAGGAGACACGATCCTCGGCCTCGTCGGAGAGGCACGGCTGTTCGACGCGGAGCCGCCGAGCGCGGAACCAGAGCGCGGCGCCCAGGCTTGAGGCGCCTCGCCCAGACTGACGCCTAGGCTTGAGGCGCGGGGCCCAGACCGGCGCCTAGGCGAGTCGTCGCGCGCGTCCGCGCGGCACGATCAGAGCCGCCGCCGCAGCCGCGGCGAATGCCGCGCCCGCGCTCATCCAGAACACGGTCGTGAAGGCGCTGCCACTCGGAACGTCGGTGCCCGCGATCGTGACCGACGCGAGAATCGCCGCCGCCACCTGTCCCCCGATGACCGAGCCGATCACGCGAACGACCGCATTCATGCCGATGGCGACAGCGGTCTCGTCCCGCCGGACGGCGCCGGTGATCAGAATCGGCGCGAGCGCGAGCACGACGCCGATGCCGAGCCCGAACGGAATCATCGCAACCGCGAGTTGCCACTCGCTCGAGTGCGCGGCACCGACGGACGCGCTGCCGAGGCCGAGCACGAGAATGCCCAGGCTGAAGACTTTCTCCGGCGAGGCGCGGCGCACAACCCAACCGGCCCAGATCCCGCCGGCCACGATCGCCGCTGACGCGGGCAGGATCAGCAGGCCGGTGAGTGTCGCGCTACCGTCGAAGCCGTAGTCGACCAGGCCAGCGACGTCGGCTGCGAGACCGCGTGGCGCCTGGACGAGTACGGGCACGACCACGAACGTCGCGAACATCGCGAACCCGGCGACCAACGTTGCGAGGTTGGTCATGAACACGGTTCGCCCAACGAGCATATTCACGTCGACGAGCGGTGCCGTCACCCGGTTCTCGACCACGACCCAGGCCGCTAACAGCAGGAGCGCGGCTGCGAACAATCCGAGGGTCACGGGCGATGTCCACCCCAGTTCCGGGCCCTCCGTGAGTCCGAGCATGAGGGCGGCGAGGCCCGCCATCAACAGGACTGCGCCGGGGAGATCGAGACGCGTGTCACGGCCCTGGGGCGTGTCAGGAACGTAGCGATGCACGACAGCGCACGCGACGGCCGCGATCATCGCCGCGATCGCGAAGAGCCATCGCCAGCTGAGGTAGTCCAGCACGACGCCGGCGAGCAACAGACCCAGGGCGCCGCCGACGCCTCCGATCGACGCGAGCAGCCCCATCGCGAAGCCCATGCGGCGCGCCGCGAGCTGGTCCTTGATGATCGCGAACGCGAGCGGGAACACCGCGGCGCTCGTTCCCTGGATCGAGCGAAACACGAGCAGGGAGCCGATGTCCCACGCGAACGTAGCGCCGATCGCGCCTGCGATGAAGATGCCCAGGCTGACGAGGATGAGCTTCGCCTTCCCGTGCTGATCGCCGAGCCGGGAGAGCAGTGGCGTGGTGACCGCTGCGACGAGGAGGAACCCCGTGACCGTCCAGGCGGTCCAGGTCGTGCTCGTGTCGAACTCGCGCTGGAACGTCGGCAGCGCCGGCACGACAGCGGCCTGGAGAACGGCGAACGGGAGCGCGGCCGTCGCGAGCGCGATCAGCACCGCGCGCGGGCGTGGCGCGAGAACCTGGTTCGGGTGAGACGAAGGCGTGGCTCAGATCCGCTCGAGCCAGCCGACGATGCCGTTCCCGATCGCGCGCGGATTGTCCTCCTGGAGGAAGTGAATGCCCGGCCCGATGTCACGGGTATCGACGTTCTTCATGTTCTCTCGCACCCAGCCGACGACCGGCGGCGGAATGAGCGCGCCGGGCGTGCCGTGAAAGAGGATCATCGGCATCTCCGTCTCCTGGAGCCACTGGTTGTACTCGCCCACCGCCTCCGCAACGTCCGCCGGCTCGCCCTCGATCGGAATCTCGTTCGGCCAACGCCACAGCGGTTTGCGGCTCTGCTCGTCCGGGTAGGGCGCCCGGTAGGCGTCCATCTCGGCCTCGGTGAGATCTCGATGGATCGAGCCCGGCAGGACACGCTCGACGAACGCGTTCTGCGTGGCGATCAGATCCCAACCGACGTCGGGCGTGCGGAACGCTTGAAAGATC
>JAUVPB010000324.1 GCA_030598925.1 Actinomycetes bacterium | reverse complement strand
GGGCCGCGGTGGCGCGATTGTCAACGTCGCCTCCAGAACTGGCGTCGTCGGCGTCCCGACCATGGCGGTCTACGGTGCGACGAAGGCCGCGCTTCTCTCCCTGACTCGAACGGCCGCGATCGAGCTAGCGCCTGACGGGATTCGTGTAAACGCCGTCGCGCCTGGCCTAACCGAGACGCCGTTGGTCGAGACGTGGATCAACGAGCAGCCCGATCCTGTTGCGTTCCGGCACGAACGCGCCTCATCCGTTCCGCAGGGACGCATCGCGATGCCCGACGAGATCGCGGAGGCGATTCTCTACCTCGCGTCCAGCGCGGCTTCGTATGTCACCGGCGTGACGTTGCCCGTGGACGGCGGGTACACGGCGCAGTAATGCAACACACCGCCGATTGAGCGTGTGCGAGTAGGCACAGGAAACTGGCGGCTGCGACCGGCGCGCCGCCTACGCTCCTGAAGTGTCGACGAACGCACCCCTGGCTGGTCTGAACGCCGAACAGCAGATCGCTGCATCGGCGATTCGTGGACCGGTTTGCATTCTCGCCGGCGCGGGTACGGGCAAGACGACCACGATCACGCATCGCATTGCCCAGCAGATCGCAGCCGGTGCCTTCACGCCGAGCCAGATCCTGGCCGTGACCTTCACGGACAAGGCGGCCGGCGAGCTGCGCGCGCGCCTGAGCCGCCTCGGCGCTACGGGTGTACCTGCGCGGACATTTCACGCCGCCGCACTCGCGCAGTTGCGCGGGCTGTCCGACGCGCCACCGGAGCGGCTCATGAGCTCGAAGGCGCCGCTGCTGCGTAAGATTGGGAACGGCCTCCCGGGCGCGTACCGGTTCCGCTCAGCGGGTGACCTCGCAACGGAGATCGAGTGGGCGAAGAACCGCCGAATCTCGCCGGAGCGCTACAGAGCGTCGATCGGAGAGCACAAACCACCGATTCCGGCCGATCTGATGCAGCGCGTCTACGGCGAGTACGAGCGCCGCAAGGCTGAGCAGGGCGAGCTCGACTTCGAAGACCTTCTTGGGCGCGCGATCGAGTTATTCACGCACGACGCACACGCGACCGCGCGCTTCAGAGAGCGCTACCGAGCCTTCACGGTTGACGAGTTCCAGGACGTCAACCTCCTCCAACAAACCCTCCTCGATCTCTGGCTGGGTGAGCGCGACGACCTCTGCGTCGTCGGTGACGACTACCAATCGATCTACGGGTTCACCGGTGCATCTCCTCGGTACCTCCTCGACGTGCCGAACCGTTTTCCGCAGGCAACGGTTGTTCGCCTCGAGCAGAACTACCGCTCGAGCCCGCAGGTGCTGGCGCTGGCCAACAACCTTGCGCCGAAGCTAGGCGGAGTCGCGAAGGTCCTCGAGCCCACGCAGCCTGCCGGCCCGGAGCCGAATGTCCGCCCGTGGGTCGATGCGGCCGACGAGGCTAGCGGTCTCGTGGCCTGGATCCGCGACTGCGCGAGCGACGGCGTAGCGCTCGAGGAGATCGCGATCCTCTACCGCCGCAACGCGAGCTCGGAGGACTACGAGGAGATTCTCACCGATGCGGGCTTGCCGTACCGGGTTCGCGGTAGCGCCTTTCTGGCCCGCCCCGCTGCTCGACGGCTGATTCGCGTCCTCGAGCGTGAGCCGCACGTCGACGCGGCGACCGCCGTCGAGCGTGTTGCCCACGCCGAGGGCTGGCTCGAGAGCGTTCCTGATGACCTCGGAGATCAGGAGGCTACGCGCCAGGCTGACCTCAAGCGACTCGTCGATCTCTCCCGCTCGCTCGCGGGCGACGTCCAGACGGTTGCCGCTTTTCTCGCTGACCTAGGCGCTCGTTTCGGGGAGGAGAGCGACACGGGCGGCGTCCAGCTGTTGACTCTGCATCGGGCCAAAGGCCTCGAGTTCGACGCGGTCGCCATCGTCAGGGTGGAGGAGGGAGAGCTGCCGATCAGGCAGGCCAAGACGGCCGAGGCGATCGACGACGAGCGACGGCTCCTCTACGTAGGGCTGACGCGCGCTCGGCGTCATCTGCTCGTGACCTGGCACGCGGCGCGAAAGCCAAGTCGGTTCCTCGCGGAGCTCGGCGTGCGGACGTCGCGCGGGCAGGCCCGTTCGTCGCGGAAGCGACGGGAGCCTGCGGCCGATGTGCCTGAGCCGCTCATGCGCGGTCTGAAGGAGTGGCGACTCGAGCGCTCGCGAGCCGACGGCGTGCCTGC
>JAUVPB010000015.1 GCA_030598925.1 Actinomycetes bacterium | reverse complement strand
GGCGAGACCGAACGGTCCCGGCGTGTTGGGCACCGGTGGATCAGGAATGTCGAGCACCTCGCTGAGCTCCTCGGCACCGAGCGCGAACCACGCGTTCTCCGAGGGATCCTGCCAGCACACGAACACGAGACGGCCACCGGCGCAAAGAGCCCGCCGGAGGTTTTCGAACGCCGCGACCGGGTCCTCGAAGAACATCACACCGAAGCGTGACGTGACCGCATCGAACGAGCCGGCCTCGAACGCTGCCGTCTGGGCGTCGGCCTCGAGCCAGACGATCGGTGCGCCGTCCGCGGCCCGGTCAGAGCGACCGCGCGCACAGTCGAGCATGGTCGATGAGACATCTGCACCCGTCACGCTCCCTTCGGCGCCCACGGCACGAGCGATCGCGACCGTGCTCGCGCCCGAGCCGCACCCGACGTCGAGCACCGCCTCGCCGCTGCGCAGGTCGAGCCTGTCGATCAGCAGACGCGTGAACGGAGCGAGTCGCTCGTCGAGTCGCTCCCGCTCCGCCACCCAGCTCGGCCCGGCATCATCGGTCCAGAAGCGCGCCATGTCCGCATTCGGCGTCGTCACAGCGCTCTCATCGAGGATCCACTGCCCCGCTGTGACGGGCTGTTCCCGTCAGGAGTCGCCGAGAGCCGAGGCACGTTGATGCGAAGGGCGGGCCCGCAACCGATCGAGGTAGGCGGCAACGTTCGCGAGCCCGTCAGTCTGTTCCATGTAGCCAGCGAAAGTCATCATCTCGCCCATCACGATGTCCGCGACCGAGAATCCGCTCTCGAGCAGGTAATCACGCTCACCAAGCTCGCGCTCGATCACTGCAACGGCGGGCTGAAGGCGCTGCTCGCCGGCCTCGATGATCGCTTCGTCAGGCGGATCGCGGTGAACCTTCTGGATGTAGATCTCGACCAGCGGCACCTCAATCTCGGTCATCGCGAAGAACAGCCACTGGTAGAGGAGCGCCCGCTCATGCGTCCCGGGCGCCGGCGCCAGTCCTCGGCCAGGGTGCAGATCGGCGAGGTGAAGCACGATTCCCGCTGACTCGAAGATCGGGCCGTCACCATCGTCGATAACCGGCACCCGGCCGAGCGGGTGACGTCCACGATGCTCGTCCTGCGCCTTCTGCTCGCGGGTCATCTCGGCCAACTCGTACGGCTCGCCGACCTCCTCGAGGGCCCACGCGGCCCGGAACGATCGCGTTTGCGGCACGAAATAGAGCTTCATCCCGCGCCAGCCTAACGCTCGACGGGTTCTGGCGCGTCGAGCAGCGCCTCCCAGCGATCGCTTCCGCCCCGCACCGGGCGAGCGACGAGAGTGGCCCGACGGGCTTCGGTACGGTCCGCGATGATGCGGCCCGATGCCGCGCGAGACCCACCGATGACACTCACACGACGACAGATCTTCGACACGCTCAATGCGTGGGCCGAGGCCTGGGCGGCTCGCGACCTCGACGCCATCGTGGCCCTGTTCGACGACGACGTGGTGTTCGAGAACTGGACGGGTGCCCGAGTGCAGGGCAAAGACGCGCTCCGCGCGGCATGGCAGGAGTGGTTTGCTACGGACAGCGAGTTCCGTTTCACCGACGAAGACCTGTTCGTCGACGAGGCAGCCCAGAAGGCTCTGTATCGCTGGCAGCTCGACTGGCCGTCACTGGAGCCCGGCCACGAAGGGCTCGCCGAGACACGACGCGGGGTCGATGCGCTCACGTTCCGCAACGGCCGGATTGTCGAGAAGCTGACCTACTCCAAGACAACGCTCGAGCTCGACGGACAGCGCGTTCGCTTGACGCCGATCCCGAAGTAGCCGACTCCCTCAGCGGGCGTCGGTGCAGGGCCGCTACAGGCCGGTCTCGTCGAAGTAGCGAATGCTTGGATCCCCGTCCACCATGCCCGCGATCTTTTCTATCGCTCCCGTCTCGGTCCGCCACGCGAGATACGCCTCGTACTTGGCCCGAGTCGCCCATCGTTCGGCGAAGAGGAAGTTGGTCGGATCATCCTGGTTGACCTGAACGGTCATCTTCTCGCACCCGTCGTACGTGCGGGTGTCGCCGATCACGTCGCCGATGTACGACATGAAGTCGTCAACCTTGTCTGCATGAAGCTTTCCTTCAACGAGTACGAGAACGCTCATCGAAACCTCCATTGTCGTGGCGCGAGCACCGCTTGCTGGTGCCCGCGAGCCGCTCATGCTAACCGGCGTCGACCGTCGGTTCGGGAGTGGCGCGTCGCATCGCCACGTACGATCTTCGCGTGGAGATCCTGCTCCGGGCCGAGAAGCTGACCAAGCGGTACGGCTCGGTCATCGCGCTCGACGAGGTCAGTTTCGAGATCGGCGGCACGATCACGGGCCTCCTCGGGCCCAACGGCGCGGGTAAGAGCACGGCGATCAAGCTCTTCCTGGGCCTGACCGAGCCGACGTCCGGGCGTGCCGAGGTGCTCGGCCAGGACGCCGGGCGCGACGAGCAGGTGCGTGCGAGGCTCGGCTACATGCCCGAGCACGACTGCCTGCCCTCCGCGGTCAGCGCAACCGAGTTCCTCACACACATGGCCGAAACGAGTGGGCTGCCGCCACGGCACGCGCGCGTCCGCGCCGCCGACACGCTTCGCCACGTTGGGCTGTTCGAGGAACGCTACCGACCGATGGGTGGCTACTCGACTGGCATGAAGCAGCGCGTCAAACTCGCGCAAACGCTAGTGCACGACCCGGTTCTCGTACTCCTCGATGAGCCGACTGCTGGGCTCGATCCGACGGGTCGCGAGGAGATGCTCGCGTTGATCCGCAAGACACATCGAGAGTTCGGGATCAGCCTCGTCATGTCGTCTCACCTGATGGGAGACGTCGAGCGCACCTGCGAGCGAGTCCTCGTGCTCGAGAACGGTAGCGTCCTGGAGGAAGGCGAGACCTCCACGTTCACCGAAGCGTCGGAGACCCTCTACATCGAGGTCACGGCCCGCCGATCGGAGCTGATCGCCGCCCTCGCAGCGCGTGACGTGAAGGCGACCGAAGAAGGGTCATCGCTCGTGGTCGACAGCGTGTCGGGCGAGGACTACGACCGGATCCGCGACGCGATCGTCGCCGCCAACGCGCCGCTGCGGCGACTCGCACCTCGGCGGCGCACGCTGACGGAGCTTTTCCAGTCGGAAACCAACGACGCGGAGGACGCTGAAGACGAGGGCATCGCATGAGCGAGCGAGGCTCAGGGCAGGTCTTCGACCTCGGCTTTCGCCGCTACGAAGGGCAGCGCGAGGGCCGGCGCCGCGCCGTTCGCGCCGTCCACAAGGACGGCGTGCGGACAGCGATGGGCCTCGGGCGCGGCGGCAAGGCGAAGGTTCTCCCGTGGATCTTCATTGCCGCGTCCGCCATTCCCGCGCTCGTGTTCGCGCTGGTAGCGGGGGCTGTTGACCGGCTGGCAGACGGCTTCAGCGAGGCCGCTGACCTCCCGTCACACGCCGACTACTACGGGATCGCCGGCATCGTTCTTTTCCTGTTCGCGGCGGTGGTCGGGCCGGAGCTGTTCTGTCCCGACCGCAGCAGCGGGACGATCAGCCTCTACCTTGTCCGCCCCCTACGCGCGACCGACTACGCGATGGCCCGCTGGGCCGCCCTGCTGACGGTAATGGTCGTTGTCGCGTGGATTCCCCAACTCGTCTTGCTCGCCGGCCTCGTGTTCGGAGCACCGGAGCCGGGCTCCTACATCTCGGATCACTGGAAGGACATCCCGCGCTTCCTGGTAGCTGGACTCGTGATCGCGGTCTACGTGTCGACGATCACCTCGCTCGCGGCGGCGTACGCGAAGCGCCGCGCCTACGCGGCCGCGTTCCTGATCGGCGTGCTCATCATCAGCGCGGCGGTAATCGGCGGCGTCACAGAGACTGTTGACGATGGAGTCGGGCGCTGGCTCGCCCTCCTGAGCGTCGGCGACATTCCGATCTACGTCAACGACATCATCTTCGACGAGCGAACCTCGAGCATCGAGGCCGCCAGAGACCTGTCTAACGCCGTCAAGATCGGCTGGTATCTCGCGATCGTCGCGACTGCTGGGGCGTTCGTGCTTCGCCGCTACCGAAAGCTCTCGTTGTGAGAGGGGGCCGACGAGATGAGCGGGCCCGACTGGGCGAACGTGGCCGATAAGAGCCTGGCCGACGGGAGCGCCGGCGCCCCGATCGTTCGAGTCGACAACGTCTCGAAGTGGTTCGGGAGCCTCGTCGCCGTTAGCGAAGTGTCCTTCGACGTGCGCCCCGGAATCACCGGATTGCTCGGACCGAACGGTGCCGGCAAGACGACTCTGCTCCGGATGATTACAGGGCTCGCCGAGGTCTCCCAGGGTGAGGTCACGGTCTTTGGCGGGAGTCCACGAACCGATCCGGAGTTGTACCGCCGTATCGGGATCATGGTCGAGCACGAGGGAAGCTACGACTTCTTGACCGGACGCCGGTTCGTCGAGCTCGCCGCTCGCTTGCGAAAGGTCGCCGACGTGACCCGGGCAGCCACGACGTCGATCGATCGCGTCAACCTCGCCGACGCCGCCGACCGGCCGATCAAGACGTACTCGCGCGGGATGAGGCAACGCATTCGTCTTGCAGCGACGCTCGTGCACGAGCCGGAGCTGCTGATTCTCGACGAGCCGCTCAACGGGGCCGATCCACGCCAGCGCATCGAGTTCCAGGAGCTGTTGCTCAGGCTCGCGAGTGAGGGCCGAACGATCCTCATCTCCTCACACGTGCTCGAGGAGGTGGAGCTGCTCGCATCTCGTGTCCTGCTGGTCGTCAACGGCAAACTCGCGGCCGAGGGCGACTTCCACGCGATCCGCGAGGCGCTCGACGATCGCCCCTATCAAGTGCGAATCCTGTGCGATCGACCCCGCGCGCTCGCGGCCGGTTTGATCGGTCTCGAAGCAGTCGACTCCGTACAGCTCGACGACGACACGTTGATCGTGCTCAGCAGCAACGTCGGTGCGCTCCAGGCTTCGCTGGCCCACTCAGCAGCCGATCTCGGCGTACGGCTTACGGGTGTCGAACCACTCGACGACTCGCTAGAAAGCGTGTTCGGCTACCTGGTGGACCGCTGAGGAAATGACGTCGATCTACTTCCTCTCGTTGCGCCAACTCCAGAGCCGCTGGCGGATCGCCGCACTGATCGGGGTCGCGGTCGTTCCGCTCGTGCCCGCAATAGTCTCGTTTGCCGCCTCCGACAAGCCGACGGCACTCGAGCTTGACGACACGCTGATCAACGGCCTGCTGGCCTCGGCGATCCTCCCGATCATCGCGCTCGCGCTCGCGACGCCCGTGTTCGGCAATGAGCTCGAGGACAAGACCCTGGCCAACCTCACGTTGACCCCGTTACGACGATGGCAGATCGTGGCACCGAAGCTCGCCGCGGCCGTCTCAGTGGCGATCCCGCTCATCGCCCTCAGCGCGCTCGTCTCTGTCTTCCTTGCGTTCGAAGGCGCCGAGCTCAGCGGCGGCCAACGAGCGGCCGTAGCTACCGCGATCGGTCTCGCGATCGGTGCACTCGTCTATTGCGCGATGTTCTCGTGGCTCGGACTCGTGAGTCGCCGCGCCCTCGGCGTCGGCCTTCTCTACGCCTTCGTGTGGGAGGGGCTGTTCGGCACGTTCGTCGACGGCTTGAAGTACCTGAGCGTCAAGCAGTATGCGCTCAGCATCATCAACGCGCTAGATCCCGCCCGATTCGACGGCTCGGACCAGACTGTGATCGGGGTCACAACTGCGGCGATCGGCTCAAGCGTCGTGCTCGTCGTGTTTACGTGGCTGACCGTGCGTCGGTTGCGCAGGATGGACGTGCCGTAGGGGCAGCAGTCGAACTCGCGGCGCGCTCAGCATGGCGAGCGCGGCGCGGCCCCGTACCGCTCGCTTCGTACGTCTACAATCAGATCAGGCGTGCGGTCCGTGACTGGCATGAACTGGCCGTCGGCAACGCGGCTCTTGGTTGTCGCTTTCGCGACTCTAACGTTCGCAGCCTTCGCAAGCCAGCTCGCAAGCGCCACGTCGCCTGTGCTGGCTCAGGTCAGCGAGATCAACGGCAACGTCACGGCTACATGGACGAAGCCGCTCGGAGTCGAGTCCACCTTCATCGAGGTCTCGCGAGACGCCACGCTCAACAAGCAGGGCGGTTTCAACTGCTGCAGCGGCCCGTTCTTCGAGAACGCGATCCTCGATGCAGCGGCGACGTCGTGGACCGGCACTCGAGCCCTTGAAGAGCCTGGTACGTACTACGTTCACGTCTCGGGTCTCGACAGAGACTGCTTCTTCGCCGGCAACTGCCCCGTTCGAGAGTGGTCCGAGATCAAGAACTTCACGTTCGGAGACCCGGGAGGCGTAAGCAAGACCGCCGACCCGCCTACCGGCGATGCGATCGGCCCGATCGAGTCGCGGTACGTGGCTCAGCTACGAGAGGTTGCAAAGGAAGTACGAGCCGCGCTCGCGGACGTGAACTCACTGAGCGGAACCTCAAGCCAGCTGACGTGGGTCCGCCAGACGCCGAAAGTGAACCCGGGTGGCGGTGAACCCCCGGGCAACTGGACGGTAAGCGCGAGCGACGGCCAGATCCAGGTGACTGTGACCGACGAGCCCCAGGCGGCGTTTACGGGCACGTGGGACGTGCCACCGGAGCGCGTGAGCGGCGGCACCGACTTCGCAATGAAGCTGACCGTCAACGGTCAGATCACCAGCGGCACCACGCAGGGGTTCCGTAACCTCTCTCTGATCGAGATCATCAGCGGTCGCTGGACGAACGACTCTGTCGGCGCGGGGGTCAATTGCGTCGACCCGATCGGGACCGAGCCCCTCTCGTGCAGCGGGCCCGGCAACGGAGAGGGCACGTTCAACTTCGTGTTTCCGACCTCAGGTGACACATACACGTTCGCGGTCGGAACACTCAACTGCAGTGCCTGCGCGGTGGAGTACACGTACACGGCCCAGACGAAAGAGACGACACTCGCGGCCGCAGGTCAGACGCTCGGCGCGGCAATCGCTCGCGCGAAGACGATGCTGAAGACCTATCAGCGCGCCGACACACGCCACGGGACGGCAGAGGAAAAGAAGCTCGTCAACAAGATGCTGACGCAGCTGAGGAACGCCGGTCGGACGCTGGGCAAGCTCGCCGACTCGCCCGTCAGGACGACACCGAAGAAGCGATCGCTGGCCGAGAAGCTGCTTCGGAAAGGACGGCGCGAGATCGCCGCGGCCGTCGTCGAAGAATGGCCTGTGGCGGCGAAAGCGGCCGCGCTGCTCAAGAACCCAGGAGCGGCGCCGCGGGTCTTCAAGCGGGAGCTCATCGGCCGAATCGGCGCGATCCTCGATCGCAACCGAGACAAGATCGTGAACCGAGCGCTCAAGGGCCTACCGATTCAACTCGGCGCGCCGCTCAGGCCGCAGATCCACTCGACGGCGGTGAACTTCCTACTCCGCAAGATCGGGCCCGGACTCCTCAAACTCGACCCGCGGGGACTCGTGCTTCAGTTCTTCGCCAACAAGATCAGCATCGCGCTCAAAGACATCGCGCTCGCATTCCGCCCCACGGGCAAGGTCGTACCGCGCACCAACAGAACGCTCAGGGGGTACGCGAGGCACGAGACGGCGCTCAAATCCCTTCGGAACAACGTGAACTCGGACCTCGGCGAGGTGCAGGCTGCGGTCGCCGCCGCAGAGGGCGCATTCGACGCCGCGCGGCTCCTGCGGAACGACCTCGACCGTCTTGTCAAGCGTCGCTGCAAGAACGCGCCCGGCTCGGACCGCTGCCAGGGCGCGCAGAAGACGAAGGCAAGACTGGTGGCAGCCGACAAGAGCACCAAGCGTCAGATCAAGCTAACCAAACAGGTCTTCCTTCTCGGCAAGCAATTCGATCCGGCCCAGCTCCGCGCCTGGGTCAAGGGCCTCTGCGCGCTCGAGAAGTCGGTGAAGCGCATCAACGCGAAGCTCGCCTAGACGAGGCGACGATCCGTCGCCCAGCGTGTGAGCTGGTGACGGTTCGAGAGCTGCAGCTTGCGCAGCACCGCCGAAACGTGCGTCTCGACGGTCTTGATCGAGATGGAGAGCTCTAGCGCGATCTCCTTGTAGGCGTAGCCTCGCGCGATCAGGCGCAGCACTTCACGTTCGCGCGGCGTGAGCTGGTCGAGCTCGGGGTCGACCGCGACCTCGGCGCCGCCGGCGAAGGCATCGAGGACGAGCCCCGCAAGACGGGGCGAGAACACGGCGTCTCCCTCCGCGACCCGGCGAATCGCCGAGACGAGGTCGTCCGCGTTGATCGACTTGGTCACGTACCCACGCGCGCCGGCGCGGATCACGGCGATCACGTCCTCAGCTGCGTCCGAGACCGACAGCGCGAGAAATCGAATGGAGGGCGCATCCTCGGCCACGGCGCGCAACACGGCCTCGCCACCGCCGTCCGGCATGTGCACGTCGAGCAGAACGACATCCGGCACCGTCTCGCGAATCCCAGCGATCGCTCGCTCGACGTCGGCGGCCTCCCCAACGATCTCAGCCCTGCCGGCGAGCTCCGCGCGAACGCCGGCGCGAAACAGGTCATGGTCATCGACGAGAAAGACCCGGAGCTGCGCGTCGTCGCTCATCTGTCGCCACCCACCTCAGTCGGTCGCGTCGGCCAACTCGGCCCGACGGAGGGAGAGCTCGACCTCGGTGCCGGCTCCTGGACTCGTTCGGACAACGGCCGAGCCCCCGTGGCGTTGCATGCGTCCGACAATCGACTCCGAGACGCCCTTTCGATCGGCCGGAACCGCATCGAGGTCAAAGCCCGACCCCCGGTCGCGTACGAAGCACGTCACGCGCTCGGGCTCGATCTCCAGATAGACGGCGACGGTCGAGTCGCCCGACAGCCGGGCCGCGTTGACAATCGCTTCTCTCGCGGCCTGGAACATCGCTTCGAGGTCGCTGTCGAGCGCGCAGTCACCAACCGTGATGACCTCTACCGCGACACCGTGCAGATCCTCGATCTCGGCAGCGGTTTTTTGCAGGGCATTGGCAAGCGACGCTTCGTCGCTCGGGCCATTGTCGCCGTAGAGCCACGCGCGCAGCTCTCGCTCCTGCCGCCGGGCCAGCTTCACCATCGTCTCCGAGTCGTTGCCATCGCGCTGAATCAGCGCGAGCGTTTGCAGCACGGAGTCGTGAAGGTGCGCGGCGACCTCAGCGCGCTCCTGCGAGCGAACGCGCTCACGTCGTTCGGCGGCGAGTTCGCGGGCGAGCCGCCACGCCCATGGCCCGAAGATGAGCGCCAGGCCGACGAGAACGATGAACATCGCGATGACACCGTCGCGTGCGGCGCGGAAGGTTTCATTGGCCGCGGCGAACGCCGCGGCCCCTGCAATCAGGAATGCGAGACCGAACGCGAGCCTGGTCAGCGTTCGTAGCTCTGGCCGGCCCCACCTCGCGCTGTCGGCTCCCCGGCCGAGCAACTCGGCCACGGTCGGTGAGAGTCGACGAGCCCGTAGGTCCTCGAGCTCGGCCATCAGCTCCTGGCGCCGCTCAGGCGTGGAGCGACGCCACAGCAGCACAAGACCAACGACCACGAGCAGCCCTGGCCAGACGAGTCCGTCTCCCAGCCAGAAACCGAGCGCACGGAGCACGAACAGCACGCCGAACAGGATCAGCGCGCCGGCAGCGATCTCGAGCTTGCCGCGCTGCGGCTGCGCGTGTCGCGTCAGCTCTTCCCCAGGCTCCGCGGGCCGGATCACCAACCAGCAGACTGCGTATGCGATCAGACCGACCCCGCCCGCGAACGCCGCGATGACGAAAGCCAGACGGACCCACAGCGCGTCGACGCGTAGGTAGTGGCCGAGGCCTCCGGCCACACCGGCCAGCACGCGGTCTTCGCGGCTGCGGTAGAGGCGCCGCGGGGCGTCGTCGGCTCGCCCATGATTACTCAGTCCGCGCGTGACCATTGCGTCAAAAGTGTCGCATGCGGCGTCGCAAGTCAATCGGGGAGATCCCTGGGATCGTCTCAGGGTCGTCTCGGGGAAAGTCGCGGGGCAAACCCGATTGTGGCCAGCGGCCTCCTGAAGAAGACTGGCGGCATGGAACCCATAACGCACACCCAACCGCAGCTCCTCCGTCGTAACACACGCGACGGCAAGATCGCAGGCGTCGCCGCCGGACTCGGCGACTACTTCCGTGTCGACCCCGTCGTCATGAGGCTCGCGTTCATCCTCCTCGTCCTCGCGGGTGGCTTTGGCCTCCTCGTCTACGCGCTCGCGTGGCTCGTCATCCCGCCGGCCGACCCGACGCAGGACATCGCACCCCCACTCGAGCGGCGCCTCCCGCGCTCTCGCTGGAACATCCGTTCCCTCGCAGGCGGCCTCCTGGTCGCGGTTGGCGCGATCGCGTTCCTGGCGGTAGCTGGCTCATGGTGGCTGCCCAACGTCGAGGCCTGGCCCTTGATCCTGATCGCCGCCGGCGCCGGACTGCTGCTGCTACGTGCTCGCAGGGACGACGCCGACCCGCCCGCGACACCTCCGGGCGCGGCCTCACCCGAGGATCCCGTCGGCGACGAAAGCCGTGCCGAAAGCGCGCCGAGCAACGCACCGGCAGACACCCAGACCGAAGAAGAAGAAGAAGAAGAAGAAGAAGAGACCGGAGAAGAGACCGAAGTCGAGACGTCGGTGCGGGCCGCGTACACGCCACGACCCTCGCGGCGGCGTGTCTCTGTCGCGTGGATAACACTCGGAGCGCTCGTCATCGCGGGAGCCGTTGCCGCGCTCCTCGACAACCTCGGAACGGTCGACATCTCGGCACAGACCTTTCTGCTCGTAGCACTCGCGATCTGCGGTGCCGGGCTCGTCGCGAGCGCGTTCTTCGGGCGCCGGCTAGCACTCGTCGGCCTCCTAGCCGTCGTAGCGGCAGGGCTCGCAGTCGCGTCGCTGCCAGACGCCGTCTCGCTGACGAGCGGCGCCGGCGAGCGGGTCGTCAGACCCACATCGATCAGCGAGCTCGAACGAAGCTACGAGCTCGCTGCCGGCACGCTGACGCTCGACCTTCGCGAGCTCACGTACGCCCCGGGCGAGACGTTGATCGAGGCCAACGTGGGCGTCGGCGAGCTGATCGTGCTGTTTCCCGCGGACGTCCATGGCACGATCGCCGGCCACGCGACGGTGGGAGAAGTCGAGCTCTTTGGCCGCACTGACAGTGGCGTCTCGGTGAGTGGCTCCGGCAATGTCACCGGGGACGCGCCGCGTGTGGCGATTACTGCCCCGGGACTATTCCCGATCCCAAGCGAGAGCAGAATCGTGGTCGACGCCGAGGTCGGGATCGGCCGCCTCGAGGCCAGGCGCGCCGCGTAGCGCGGACGCGCCGCAACTCAGCAGCCGCAGGCTCGCCCCGGATTGCGCCGAACGTACGAGCTCACGGCGCCACCCGAGGTGGTGCCAACAGCGCAGCACTCGCGAAGAAGCGAGCCGAGTTGCGCCCGGCCGCGCTGCACCCGCGACTTCATGCCCGAGATCGACACGTGTTCGAGCTCAGCCGCAGCTGCGTGCGTGCGCCCCTCCAGGTCCACGAGAGTGACCGCGCGACGGTAGGACTCCGGGAGCCGATCGATGAACGGCCGCAGGCAGCGAGCCAGCTCGCGCGTCGCCTCGTTGGGGCCGGCGGGGCCATCGGTCTCGTCTTCGGCCGGCTCCGCGCTCAGGTCGGCGGGAAGCTGCTCCGTCGGGCGCCGTGTTCGGTAGTGATCGATGATCGCGTTGCGCGCCGAGCGATAGAGCCACGCCTGCGGATTCTCAATGCTCGAGGCATCCGACCGCTGCATACGCTCGAAGACGTCTTGCACGATGTCTTCGGCTACCTCGCGACTCTCGACGCGCCGGCCGACGAACGCTACGAGCTCGTCTGTGAGCTCGGTCCACGAGTTGTCCGTAGAGGACGAATGGCGCTCGGCGCCCGGCTGCTGGGTCAGTGTGGTCATCACGTTGCTGGATCTACGTCTACAGACGAGAACGGTTGGGAAGGGACGCATATTTCCCCGAGAAGCGTCCTCGTGGAAACGACATCGTCAACAGAGCTGAACACCAATCCCGAAAGGAAGACTCATGAGCACGATGAGCACCAGCCGCCTCCAGCTCGCGTTGAACGTCTCGGATCTCGAGGAGGCGACCGGTTTCTACGCCGCGCTGTTCGGCGTTGAACCGCACAAGACACGCCCCGGGTACGTCAACTTCGCGATCGCCGACCCACCGCTCAAGCTGGTTCTGTTCGAGAACCCCGAGGCAGGCGACGCCCTCAACCACCTGGGCGTCGAGCTGGCCGACGCCGACCAGGTAGAGGCCGCCACCGAGCGCTTCGGTCGGATCGGGCTGACCACGCGTACCTCGAAGCAGGAGTTGTGCTGCCACGCGGTCCAGGAGAAGGTTTACGTCGAGGCGCCTGACGTTCCACTCGGTTCGTGGGAGTACTACACCGTGCTCGACGAGAATCCCGACTCCGCGGCGTCAGACGAGAGGCGCGTGTGCTGCGGGCAGGACTCCGAGCGAGCAGCCTGCTGCGCCTAGCCGCTGGGGCGGGTCTCGCCGAAGGTGAACGCGTAGACCTCGACGCCCGGAGAGAACTGCAGCTCGAGCTCGTGGAACTCGTACGGCAAGCCTTCCGCAAGCGCGTAGAGGCGGAACCCGTCGACGCTGACCGTCTTCACGAGCTCACCGTTGATCAGAACGTCCACGGTGCCGGGCTCGGCCGCGTCACCAGGCCCGATGACGAGATGTGCGGCCTCCGCCAGGAAGCGCATCTGAAGCACCGCTGCCTCTCCCGCGATGCTTCGCTCCCCTTCGACCGTCCAGGTGCCCCCAAGCGCCCACATGTTGTCCGACAGCTCGCCCTCGGGCAGCTCGTAGGTGTTGACCACGTCGTTCTGTAGCTCGCTCCCCACGTAGTTCTCAACCCGGAGGTGGCCGATGTACGTCTCGGGACTTTGCTGACGGGTCGGCGTGAGGTCTTCGATCTCGGTCGACGCCAGCGTGTCCCCGCTCGGCGTAGACCCTGCGTCTGCGAGCAGCGCACGGATCACGAGCTCGCTCTCTGTGTACTGACCCTCGCCGAAGTGGGCGAACCGGACCTGGCCTTCACGGTCGATGAAGTACTTCGCAGGCCAGAACCGGTTCCCCCAGGCGCGCCAGGTGCCGAAGTCCGGGTCGAGCGCGACGGGGTACTCGATCTCGAAGTCGCGAACCGCGTCCTCCACGTTCGACAGTTCGCGTTCGAATGCGAACTCCGGTGTGTGGACACCGACGATCACAAGCCCGTCGTCCGCGTACTTTTCATGCCAACTGCGTAGGTGGGGCAACGTGCGAATGCAGTTGATACACGAGTACGTCCAGAAATCGATGAGGACGACCTTGCCGCGCAACTCCGCGAGCGTCAGCGGCTCCGAGTTGATCCAGCTTTCGATTGCTCTGAAGTCCGGCGCCTGCCCGTAGCGCTCGAGACTCGCGGCGAGCGCCAGCTCGACGCTCTCGCCGACCTCAGGGGCCGCCTCGGCAGGCGTGTCACCGGCCGTGCTTGCGTCGCCAGTCTCCCCGGTGGTGGCCTCCCCGGTGGTGGCCCCCCCGGCCTCGGCGTCGGCCGCGCCCTCGACCAGCGACTGGGCGGCCTCGCTCTCCTCGACGTCGATGAGCCCCTCTTCCGAATCGGTGAGCTCGCGGATCTCGCTCGCTGCCACGGCGCTCTCCTCGAGTCCCTGGAGCGAGCGAGTGTAACCAGGGACGTTCGCGGCCAGCCTCGTGTCGAGATCGAGCACGAGCACGACCGCCGCCCCGACCATGAGAACGCCCAGCGCCTGGCGAATGTACGGCGCTCGCTCACGGAACCTCGGTAGCGAGAGCCCGCGCTGCGTCGCGATCGCTACGGGGAGGAGCACGGCCGCGACGCCCAAGGCGTAGACGAGCGTCACGAGAACGGACTCGACCGAGAACTGTTGTGTCGCGGCGACCAGCGACACTGCCGCGATGATCGGGCCCGCGCACGGCGTGAAGAGGAGTCCGAGGCTCAGACCCAACGCGAAACCGCCCCCGTTCCGGCCATAGCGACGACGTCCGAGGGCCTGGAACGGCCTCTCGAGATACGTCCCGAGGAACGGGAACACGAGCGCCAGCGCCATCACGAGCACCACCGCGATCGCGATGTTGCGCAGGAGATCGTTCGGAAGACCGAGCGCACCAAGGAGCGCCGTAGCGGCGAGCGTGAACGCCGTGAAGCTGACGATCAGGCCAGCGATCACCGCGTAGGGCCGGGTGCGCGAGCCGGTCGCGCTCGCGGCGAAGATGATCGGGAGGACCGGGAGAACGCAGGGCGAGATCGCCGTAACGAGCCCAGCGACAAAAGCTATGCCGAGTAGCGTTCCCATTCAGCGAACCACTAGGTGAGACGCTACCGACCGGCGCTGAGTTGCCGTCGCAATGGAATGTTCAGATTCTCTGTCCGCGGCTCTGGGTCGGCTAGTCGCTTCGCCCACGAGCTCGCTGGCCCATCTTGCCGACGAGCACGGCAATGACGGTGACGAGGTAGAGCTGGCCTAGCAGTGCCTGAACCGTCACCACCGTCCGCCCGATATCGGTGGCAGGTGCGAAGTCGCCGTAGCCGAGCGTCGTAAGTGTGACGAAGCTGAAGTACAGACGAATCTGTATGTCGCCGTCGGTTCCGTCGGTAAAGAACGCAGCCTCGCCGATATTCGCAATCGATCCGTAAATTAACGAGAACAAGATACCCAGCAGCAAGTACACGCAGATCGCACCGGTCACGGCTTGCACGGTGACGCCGCGTGCCCGAAGATCATCGATAACGCCGAGACCGACAACGACAGGCGCGAACGCGATCAGAATCGCTCCGAGTAGCAGCGTCGCGCCGCGTCCCTCGGGCTCCCCCGACGTGCCGTCGGACGCGACGACAACGACGATCGCTGCGATCAGAACGATCACAGCGACGGCGTTCGCGAGATACCTGAGCAAGGGTCGTGCCTTCGTCGCGTGCGTAGCGGCCAGCACCGTGGCCGTCTGGAGAAGGACCGCGATCAGAATCGTCCAGACGGTCGACGGAGACGCGGACATGAACACGAACGTGGCGACGATCAGGATCAGGATCGCGCCGTATCGAGGGTGCCGGTACGCGTCGCCGCCCGCGACGTGTTGCTCCGCCACGCCTGCCTCTTCGCTCACGTCCGTGCACGAGCCTAGGGATCGGCTACGACAGCACTTGCCGAATTATCCGGCTAGCGCCGTGGCTGGCTCCACCTCGGCCGAGCGCCGATCGGCCCCTTTCACGGGATGTAGTGTTCCCGCAGGATCTGGCCAGCAGGTTGCCGGGCACAGCCCGGTGGACGGAGGAGCTCAATGCAACCCACGATGGAAATACGGCGCCCGGAGGAGATCGACATCCGCGGCGCGACCGTAACGACAAAGAACCCGTGGGCGCTCTGGATCCTCACGTTCATCACGCTCGGGATCTGGGGAATCGTGTGGTGGTACCGGATGAACCGTGAGCTTCGCGACGTGAGTCGCGCTTACGACGAGCACTTCTGGATGCCGCCGGCAGTGTCGACCGTGCTCATGGCGCTGTGGCCACTGGCGTGGCTGCCGGCCGTCGCCACATGCGTGATCTCGAGCATTCGCGCGCGTTCGGTACAGAAGGGGCTCGGCGCCGAAGACCGCCTCGTCAACCCGCTCATCGCCACGCTGCTGCTGTTCGTCGTCTTCTCGCACGTCTGGTACATCCAGCGGGCGCTCAACGCCACCTGGGACGAGGCTCACAGGTAGCAAGACGCCCAGGCCGCGCACCCAGCCGCGCGCCGAAGCGGCTGCGCTCAGTTGCGCAGGATCGCGAGGTAGTAGAGCAGCGTCATCAGCGAGGCAAGAGCCGCCGCGACGTAGGTCATCGCCGCGGCGCACAGCACGCGCGACGTCCCCTCCTGATCTTCGCTGCCCTTCCCCATCAGGCCCAGCTCGACGAGCTGTTTCTTGGCGCGGCGAGACGCATCGAACTCGACCGGCAGCGTCACGAGTTCAAAGATGACCACGGCCGCGTACAGGATGATCGCGAAGGTCATGAGACCGGTAGCGCCCAGCACCGCGCCGACGAGGAGGATCACCCACCACGCGTTGGTCGCGAACCCGGCAAGCGGCCAGATCGCGCTACGAATGCGCATCGGCACGTAGGCCTGCCCGTGGAGTAACTGCCTAGCCGACCAAGCGGAAACGATCGCCAAGATCGCGCTCGTCGCAGTGACGTTCGCCGGTCGGTCGCTCTCGTTCGGTCTCGCGTCGGTCTACGCTGGCGCGACGCCCTTCGACTCCCAGTAGCGGTTCAGGGAGCCCTGCATCTTCACGAGCCAGATGAAGAACCCCAGGGCGGGGATCAGGACCCAGAGGCCCGTCCAGCCACTTCGCTCATTCGGAACCTTGTCGATCCGACTCTGCAACTGACCGAACTCGGACGGCAGCAGGAAGTAGTTGACGATCGGCAACAGGATGGCGAACACGAGGCCGACCGGACCGCCGACGCCGACCCCGCCGTAATCCTGGATCTCCTTGTGCTGCTTGTACATCCAATACCAGCCGTAGAAACCCAAGGTGATGAGCCAGAGAACGATCACCTTCCAGAGCTTCCTCGTCTCGCCCGTCGGGCCGCGGTAGGGGCCGCTTTCGGGGGCTGCGGGTGCCTGTGGCTCCGGTGCCTGTTCACTCATTACTCGTTCCCTCCTTGTTCGGCACCGGCCGATGCTACCCGGCCACGGCCCGGGCCTGAATCGGGTGTTAGGCTCGCGGCACGATGGGTGAAGTAATCGGCGAGATCCTGCCGCTGGCAATCGGTGTCGCAGTCAGCGTCGTCCCGATCATCGCGGTCATCCTGATGCTGTTCACCGACCGGGCGAAGAGCAACAGCGTTGCGTTCCTCGGCGGTTGGTTGTTCGGCCTGATCGCAGTCGGCGCTATTGCCTTGGCTGCGGCCAACGCTAGTGGAGCGGCAGACGACGCGAGTGAGCCGAAGACCGGCGTTGGAATCCTGAAACTCCTACTCGGCCTTGGCCTCCTGGCCCTGGCCTACCGCAACTGGCGGAACCGGCCAGCCGACGCGAGCGAGGCCGAGACGCCGAAATGGATGGAGTCGCTCGACGCATTCGGCGCCGGGAAGTCTGCTGGCCTGGCCGCGGTCCTGTCGGGAGTCAACCCCAAGAATCTCGCGTTGACCGTTTCCGCAGCGGCAACGATCGCCGCGAGCGGGTTGGACACGGGCGAGCAGATCGGAACGCTCGCGGTGTTCATCGCAATCGCCAGCGTGACGGTTGCCGCGCCGGTTCTGACCTATCTCGTCGTCGGCAAGAAAGCCGACAATGCGCTGGACTCCGCCAAGGTCTGGCTGATCACGCACAACGACGCCATCATGGCGGTGTTGTTCCTCGTGTTCGGCGTCAAGCTGGTCGGCGACGGCGTCGCCATCCTGACGGCTTGAATGCTGAGCGGCACAACGAAGGGAGCAGTCAGTCATGACTGCGAACGGCGACTCGATGCCACGCAATCCGTCCGGAGGCGGCCCCGGAGCTGCCTAGCCGATGCCGCCGCGCGCAGCTAAGCACGGCGCGAGCCGCACACAGCGGGCGGCTATGCGAACATACGTTCTCTATTGGGGGACGCCGGTACAGCGAGCGCGAGATTCGATCGCGCTGTCGAGTCGAAGAACAGCATGGCGGCGCTTAGCGCTGCCACCGAGCTTCCGACGCTGCCACTCGACCGGGCTCTCGAGCTCGTTCTCGTCCTACGCGCGGGGCGCCACGATCGGTTCCCGCGCGCTGCGAGCCGCTGGATCGAGCGGTGGCTCGCCGAGACGGTCGGCGTGACCGTCGACGAGGTGCACGAGGTCGCACAGGCGTTGGTGCACGTTGACGACGCGCACGTGTGCGCTGCGCTGGGGGCGATCTTTCACGAGAGGGGCCAGCGAAGCCTCGAGCGCGCCGTCGCGCGTTGGGCTCCGTAGCCGAACCGCCCGTTCGCGCGCCGGTGGTTCGCGTCGATCGCGCCTGGCAGTTCTATGGCGTCGCACGCAGCCTGGCCAGCACCTCAGCACCAGTGGCCACCTCGGCTGTCCGATAACCGAGAATTGCGAAGTACGTCTCGAGCTGCTCCGCGGGCTCGAAGGCCGCGGCCCCAACGCAATCTTTCACCACGATCGCGGGGATGTCGCGTGCGAAGGCGTCGCGCGCCGTGGCGCTAATCGCGTTGTTGACGCTCAGTCCGACCAGCAGGATCGTGCTCGCGCCGAGCGACGACAGCACGGACTCCAGGTCGCTCCCGAAGAAGCCGCTCGGACGATTGTGGCGAACGTCGATGTCGGTCGCGGCCCGCTCGATGCGCGGATCGACTCGAATCCACGGCGAGCGCTCGCTCCAGTGCCCGGCCGCGACCGTGGTCAGGTCCCGGAGCAGGCCGGCGTCCCCGAGGTCGGCGCGGAAGACGTAGTTGCTGAAGACGACGGGCACGTCGAGTTCCCGGCAGCCGCGCAGGAAGAGGTTGAGTGCAGCTACGACCGGCTCCGCCTGCTCGTTCCGAAAGGGACCATCGGGAGCCATGAAGAGGGCCTGCGCGTCGAGCACGAGCGCAACGCAGGCGGACGGCTCGAGATCGCGCTGTCTGGGAACCCTGTGCTCGCCCATTGCCCACCCCCGCCGCCGCCCGACGTGTCGGTGGGAAGCTACAGCCTTCCAGGCGCCGCTGGCGCGATCGGGCGTGCGGCGTGTTGGTGCCTAGGCGGTCGCCGGAACGCGGCGCTGCCGGGATCCGCGGAGCAGCCAGACGAGGATGACGAGCGCAGCTACCGGCGTCAAGATCGTCCAGAAGGTGGCCGCGGCACCGAGGATCGCCCCAGCGCCGATGGCGATGCTTGCAGCGGTCGGCCTGCGTTTGAGCTCGAGGAGGCCTGCGAAGAGCAGAAGTCCAGCGATACCGACGACGGTGCCCCAGAACGCGCGAGCACCGGTTGACATATCGCCGGTGAGTCCGACGCCGAAGGCGCTGGCGACGAAGACGGCCGCGAGGAGCCCGATGAGTATGGGCACGGCGTTTCGTGAGGCGGTCTGCAGCATGGTTCGACTCCCTTCGTAGAAACGCGACGCGGAGCGCTTCGGGCTCACCTGCTCTAGTCGCCAGGACAGATCTGCCGGAATCCCGAGCAGAAGGCGTAGGACGATCTCGAATGACGTCGCGAAGGCCGGCCGGCCAGCCTCACGGTCGTGATGACTCTGCTCCCAGAGGTCGGAATCGATTTCAGCCCGTCGACGCTCGCGCTGCTGACCCGGTATGCCGCGCGTATACACGCTGGCCCAGGCGCGCGTCAGCTGCGCTACGCCAGAGAAGGACTGTCCGCTCACGACGGAGCGAGCCCCTCCTCGAGGGTGGTCTTCGGCTGGTGCTCCCGCGTCGTAGCCGCAGAATAGGCGCGCTCTCCCAGACCGGTCACGTGGTACAGACGCCGCCGTGGACGGTTGTCTGCCGCAGCAGCGAGCGCGTCCTCCCAGCGGCTCTCGAGCAGGCCCGCCTTCTCCATTCGGCCGAGCGCCTTGTACAGCGTCCCGTGAGCGGTGAGTGCCCTCGTCTCGCCGTGCTCCTTGATCGCCTTCGCGATCGCGAAGCCGTGAAACTCCTCCTCACCGCTTCGCCGCAACGCGATCGCGGTCTCGAGGATCGACACTTCGAGCGGTAGGAGTGTTCCCGGTTTCCTCCTCACATCGCTATAATAGGAAGATAGCTTCTGTTTGTCAAGTTCGCGGCACTCCGGCACCCCGGCTGCCGGGCCTCGCGCCGTCTCACCAACGTCAGCGCTCGCCGTCGACCTAGACTGCGCGCGGCCAGCGCGGCCAGAACCACTGCCGCAGCTCGATCTATGACAGCAAGCACCCCGATTCCGGACGATGCGCGCGTGGCTGCCAGCGTTGACGAGGCCCTGCTGTCGCGACGGTCGGTGCGCGCGTTCCTGCCAACCCCTGTCGACGAGGGGACCGTGCGTCACGTCCTCGAGCTCGCCGCGCGGGCTCCGAGCGGTACGAACACACAGCCGTGGCAGGTTCGCGTTCTCGCCGGCGCCGCCAAGGATCGTCTCTGTGAGGCCGTGGTATCGCTGCGAGAGCAGCAGCCACAGGGATCACCGGAATACTCGTACTACCCCGAGAAGTGGCGCGATCCGTATCTCGCACGGCGCCGCAAGATCGGGTGGGATCTCTACGGCCTGCTTGGCATTGAGAAGGGCGACAAGGAGCGAATGTGGGCGCAGTTCGGTCGCAACTATCGCTTCTTCGACGCGCCCGTCGGCCTGATCTTCACGATCGATCGCGACCTCGAGCTCGGGAGCTGGCTCGACTACGGGATGTTCCTTCAGAACGTCATGATCGCGGCGCGCGGGGCGGGCCTGGACACCTGTCCGCAAGCAGCGTGGATGCAGTACCCCGGCACGATCGCGGACGTGCTGGAGCTCTCCGATGACGAGATGGTCGTGTGCGGTATGGCTCTCGGTTACGCCGATCGCAGCAAGCCCGAGGATGCCCTGGTCACGGAGCGAGAGCCGGTCACCGGCTTCGCTCGCTTCGAGGGCTTCTAGCGCGCAAGAAACACGTGGGGCCAGGCGATTGGCCCGGCCCCACGCTTGCCGAATGGCTCGATGAGCGCTAGCTGATTCGCTCGACGAAGACCATGATGGTCGGGTCGACCCAGCCGTGAACGGCGGCAAGCAGGTCGTTGCCACCAGCGATGCCTGGGTGCAAGCCGATCAGACCGTTCTGGGCGAGCTTCGGATTGCTCATGCCGGTGCCGGCGTCGTCGGAGCTAACGCCAACGAGGCCCTGACACGGCGGAACGATGTCCTTGAAGTCCTCCATGTTCAGCTCGGTACCGGCGTCGTACGCTGCCGAGAAGAACGTCGTGGCCTGCCCAACGTGCCGCGGCAGCTTGACCGAGTCGACCCCGGTGAAGCCGTCGTTGGTGCAGATCAGCATCGAGGCGATCGAGAGGTAGCCCGCTCCTCTTCCGCCCGTAAGGATGAACGCCTGCGCGCTCGCGAACCCGGAGTTGCCGGGATCACCCTTGGGCGCGATCGGGGCCGCCATGTCAACGCCACGCGCGATGTGCGTGCGGTCCGCGACGTGCCTGTTCGTCGCCGGGTCGAGCAACGTCAGCATCGGACCGAGATTGCCGTTCTCAGCGATCTCCTTGAGCTCGTCGCTGGCGCGACGACCGATGCCGAATAGATCAACGGAGCGGTCGTGTATCGCGACGACCGGCGGCGTCAGCGGTTGTCCATATGTCAGGTTCGTCACGGTCACGAGATATCTCGGCGCGCTTCCGTGACCCGAGGCGGCGGTGACCTTCACAACCGAGAGTACCGCCGCAACCGTGACCGCAAGCGCGAGCCCGAGCACGAGGATCCAGCGTCTGGACATGTTCTACCTCCCTATTCGAGTGCACCCACTACGCCGGGCCGCACTGGCGCGTGGCTGTTGAGAGGGCACGATGCAATTCGAAGGTGTCCGCTACCTTGCGTCGCGCTTACGCCTTCCTTAACGACCCCGGCGAACGAAGTCGGCCCCTAGCGGCAAGCGAGGTGAGCGAGGATCAGTCGTGCCACGCCGTCCGGGTGCGTGAGCGGCGACATGTGCCCGGCACGTTTCACGACCGCGTAGCCGGCGTCCGGGATGGCGTCTTGCAGAATGCGCGTGACGATCCGCTCGGGCTCGGTCGTCTCCGCCCCGCAGACGATCAGCGTTGGCGCCGCGATCGATACGCAATCCGCGAGAGTGGTCGGATTGTTGAGGTTGGACGTGAACGCGTCTGCCGTCTGACGGGCAACCGCGACCAGCTTGGCGCGAGACTCGGTGCTGGTCGTGGCCCACGTGCCGGCTCCGTTGCGATGGTCGATGAAGAAGCGCATCGCCGCTTCGTCGCGTCCGGCATCAACCTCGGCGATGAAGCGCTCCGCAAACGTGCGGTACTCGTCGAACAGGACGCGCTCTCCTGCCTGATGCAACAGCGGCATCATGATCGGCTCGATCAGCACGAGACTGCGGACGACGCCGGGCGCCGCTAGCGCGACCCGGACCGCGGTCGCGCCGCCATAGGAGTGCCCGACCAGGTGCGCCGGTCGAGCATCAGCCGTCCGCATCAGCTCACGAACGAGCGCGGCCTGGTCATCCTGGGTGAGATCGCGGGAGCCGCCCCAGGGTGGTGTGTCTCCAAAGCCGATCAGGTCTGGAGCAAGCAATCGGAACCGCGACTCGAGTTGCGGGCTGATCTTTCGCCACTGCCGAGCCGAGCTCGCCCCGGCGTGCAGGAGCACGACTGGATCGCCGTTGCCCGTCTCGGTGTAGTGAGCGACGAGCCCGGCGTGTTGTAGCGACGGCATGTAGGGCTAACGCGAGCACGCGACGAGACCCAGCCGCGACGTCCGGCGGGTGCTTGAAGGATCCCTCAACGACCGACTGCCAATCGAACGAGCGGAGCCACCCGTGTTTGGAAGAGTTCGAGCTGGTCCAGCGGATCGGCGAGTGGCCAGATGAACATTCGCTGGACGCCCGCCTCGGCGAACGCCGCGAGCCTCTCTGCACACGTCTCGGCGGAGCCGATCGGCAGGAAGAGCTTCCGCAACTCGTCCACGGGACGATGTACAAGCGGACTCAGGACGGACTCGAGCATTCGTTGCTCGTCAGCCGCGCTCTCGGTCACATACGTCCAGAGGGTCGCCAACCCGTTTGGAAAGGTGGCTGCGTCGCGCCCCCGGGCGCTGAGCTCGACGTCCAGCTGGGCGAGGCCCTGCGCGAACCGCTCCGGCGTTGTGTTGTAGCCCGACGCGAGCCAGCCGTCAGCGAGGTCAGCCACGCGCCGGATGCCCGGCTTCGAGCCCCAACTGCCGACCCAGATCGGTGGCCCCGGGGTCTGCGGAGAGACCGGCTCGAGCTCGATGTCGCTCGTCGAGTAGAACGTGCCAGCAACAGCCGGAGCATCGCGATGAAGCAACGTCCGCAGTGCGCGAGTCACTTCATCGAATCGTTTCCAACGCTCGTCCCAGTCGAGGCCGACGGCTTCGTAATCACGTGCCGACGATCCTGGTCCAACCCCGATCACCAGGCGCCCACCAGACATAACGTCGATCGCGGCCAGCGTCTTGGCAAGCGGCGCCGGGCCACGAACGACCGGCAGCGCTACCGTCGTCGTGAGCGTCATGTCGCCCGATGCTTGGACGACCGCCGCCAGCGCGGTCGGGCCGTCGAGCATGGGGCGCGTAAACACGAGATGGTCGTTGGCGCAGAGGAACGTGTAGCCGACTTCTTCGGCCAGGCGAGCGAACGCTACGAGATCGGCGACCGACCAGCTCACTCCCTCGAAGTCGAGCTGTGGCACGTGTGCGCCGAACTCGAGCCGACGAGCAGGATCCCCCGCTTGGCTCAACGTCTCGCTCCCAGAGCCTATGTCCCCTTGAGCTCCACCTGGATCAGCTCCATGGGCTGATCGCTCGTGTTCTCGGGCAGGTGCTCCACGGCGTCCATCCACCCAGCTGCCCCTGCCGGGAAATTCATCGCCTCGGTCGAGCCATCGGGATACGTCATCTTCGCCTGAACATCCGTCAGCGCCACGATCACGCTACCCGGATGCCCATGACATGGATGACGCGTCGCCTGGCGCATAGCGGATTCGCACCACCCGCACGTGCTCGTTCTCGAACTCGACGGTGTAGTGGCCCGGATCGACTGCAAGAGGGTCGCTTCGTTCCGCCATGGCTCTTCACTCCCGTGTCTATGTGCGCCGCGTGTGGCGCCGTGGGCCGACTGTACGCCTCTCGAGCCGCCTGCTCAAGGATCCCGCGGGTCCGCTGGCAAGCCAGGATCGTCTCAAGGCTTCCGCCGACGAGCGTTCGAGTCCCAGCGTCTTCTTGTAACCTGCGGGCCTTGAACGAAGAGGAAACGCAGCGACTTCGAGCGATACCGCTGTTCTCGGAGCTTCCGGAGGTGACGCTGGCTCGGGTCTCCACAGTCACAACCGCGGTAGAGATCCCGCAAGGTCAGACGCTCGCGCAGCGGGACGATCCCGCCTCCGGGATGTACGCGATCGAGGAGGGCGCTGTCGTTGTCGAGCTCGGCGAGCGCTCCGTTGAGTTGGGCGCCGGCGACATCGTCGGCGAGCTAAGCCTCCTCGTTCCGGACGCGCATCGTTCGGCGCGCGTCCGAGCGGCCACTCCGCTCAAATGCCTGGCCATCAGCAGCGTCGACGTTACAACTCTGCTGGAAGAAGAGCCAGCGTTCGCGCGAGCTTTGCTCGAGTCCCTTGCGCGACGGCTACTCGACGAATTCGCCGAGTAGAGGCTCACCGTGATCGAACCCACGACGCTTGCAAGGCTTGCGCTCTTTGGCGATCTAGCGCCCGCCGACCTGGCTGCGGTCGCGCAGATGATGGATGAAGCAAGCTTCGCGCGCGACACGAAAGCTCTACGCGCCGGCGTAAGCGGCAGCGCGTTCTTCGTCGTCACGGAGGGAGAGGCAGCCGTGGTGATCGACGGGCAGATCAGAGCGCAGCTACATCCGGGCGACTACTTCGGCGAAATAGCGATCCTCACCGGTGAGACGACGGCGGCCCACGTGACTGCATCCAGCGAAGAGCTTCGCTGCGCAACGCTTCCAGGCGCCGAGCTACGCCCGCTGCTGCTCGAGTACCCGCAGATCGGGGTCCGCATGCTCGAGGTCGGCGCGCGACGGCTCCGGGCGGCCAACCTTTGGGCGGAGTAGCGCCGAGTCCTCCCGGCGAGTACGACGTCGTCGTCGTCGGCAGCGGCCCCGGCGGTCTTCAGACCTCGTACTTCTTGTCGCGCCTTGGCGTGCGACACGCTGTCATATCGGCCGATGAGGGGCCGGGCGGCACGTTCCGCGCCTGGCCGATCTTTCAGCGGCTCCTGAGCCGCTCGAAGCCGGCGGCGCCTCATGCAGCCGGAACGCGAGCCTATGAGCGTCACGATCACAACAGTCTGATCGCGAACGAACCCGAGAACCGGGGGTTGGTGTCGGCGGCTATGGACCGCTCGTACGCCGTCCCATCGCGACCGGAGATGGAAACAGGCATGGCCACGTTTGCCGAGCGCACCGGGCTCGAGATCAGGTACGGCTGCCGCTGGCAGGCGACGCGCCGCCTCGACGACGGCCGAGTCGCGCTCGAAACGTCGGCGGGTGAGTACACGTGCCGGGCGGCGGTGTTCGCGCTCGGGGTCACGAAGCCGTGGAGGCCGGACACTCCGGGTCTCGAAGACGTTCCTCACTATGCCGAGACGAAGCCGC
>JAUVPB010000288.1 GCA_030598925.1 Actinomycetes bacterium | reverse complement strand
TGAGGCCCGCGGTGATCTCGACGACGCGGTCGGATCTCCACCCGGTCTCGATCTCCTGCTCCATCCACCTACCGTCCCGCTCGACGGTCACGAGCTCACGGCCGAAGTCGCGGCGCACCGCCTTTCGCGGCACGGTCAAGACGTCCTTTCGTGATTCGACCTCGAGCTCGACATGCGCGGTCATCTCGGGGCGTATGAGATAGCCCTCGCGGCGCTCATAGGCGAGGCGCACGATGTAGTTGACGACGCCGTTCTGGAGCTCCGCCTTCGGGTCGATGGACGTGACGACGGCGTCGAACTCGGCGTCGGAATAGGTATCGACAGTGAAGGTCGCCTTTTGGCCGGGGACGACCCGGCCGATATCCGTTTCGTCGACATAGGCGAGAACCTCCAGGCGATCGAGATCGAGGATCGTGACGAACGTCGGGGCGGCGAAGCTGGCGGCGACGGTCTCTCCCTCGCGGGTCGTGATATCGGCGACGACGCCTCGAATCGGTGCTCGAATATCGGTATAGGCGAGCTTGATCTCCGCCGATTTGATACGTGCCTGCTGAAGCTCGACGCTCGCCTGCGCCGCTTCGAGATCGCGCGCGGCTTCGTCGAGCGCGTTCGCGGAAACGATGCCGTCATCGACCAGCGCGACGGTCCGCTCGTGTGACGAGACCGCGAGAGCTAGCTGGGCCTCCGCCATCGCGAGGTCGGCCCGCGCTTGCTCGAGCTCCGCTTCCAGTTCGGTCGGATCGATGAGTGCCAGTAGATCGCCCTGCGCCACCCGGTCTCCGACCTCGACGGGAATGCTGCGCACGATTCCCGAGATGCGTGAGCCGACGTCGATCTCCGCGCCGACCTTCGGCCGCACGACGCCGAGCGCCGAGACCTCCCGTCGGAGTGTTTCGCGCCGGACCACGACGCTCTCCCACTCCGGCTCCGCGGAGACCGGTGCCGACCGCTGCCATAGGTAGAGTCCCGCCGCGAGAAACGCCACGGCTGCTCCCAGACCATTCAGGGGGAGCGCCCGCCGCCGTCGCGCCTTCGTCGAACGCGCCGGCATCACGTCCTCGGCGCGATCTGAACCAGGAGCTTCTGTCGTATGGCGATCTCGCCCTGGGGGAGCTCGGCGGTTCCATGCCCCTCCTGCTCCAGCGAGAGCAGCAAGAGTCTCCCTTCAGTGGCGTCGAACTTCCACCGCAGGCTTCGCTGGATCGCGCCTTCGTAGCGGCGCTCTCCCGAGACGGGACCGAGCGCCGCGTCGGCGTCCGTCTCGACGCTGAGAACGACGTGGTCGTTTCGTCTCTCCACGGACGTGACACGATGCCGGCTTTGCAGCCGCCCGGCTCCGTAGCCCCATCCCTCGAGGCTTCGTATGACCCTCTCGGTAGTCCAGGTGGATTCCTTCCCTAGAGACCCCTCCGAGAGCATCGGCAGCACGTCCGCCAAGAAGTCGGCGATGGAGAATCCTGCCGGAACCATCGGCCCCAGGCCGACCACCGGCGCTTGCTCGGACTGAACCTGCAAGCTGCGTCCGCCGTCCTCGGAAGAGAGCACGAAGCTCTGACCCGTGAGGTGACGGGTGCCGATACGCTCGGTCATGTCATGGGCGGTGTAGCTCGCCTTGGCCGCATCGAGCGTGACGGTCAGGCGGCCGGTCTCCGCGTCGCTTTGGAAACTCAAGTCGAACGCGAACTTGCGGTCCGCAATCGGCGCGTCGTGATCCTGCACCCAAATAGTCTGGGTTACGGTGACGGCCAGAGGGCCCGATTGGTTGCGATAGCGCGCCTCGATCGCGCTCTCGGCGCCAATCGCTGCGTGAGTGGAGAACAAGAACGTGATGAACGTCAGATATTTCATGACGTCACGATAGCAACGAGGCGTCGAGTAAACGTGTCGCAACTGTCACAAGTTGTAACGAGGAAGGCGGAACGCCGGGATTCGACCTATATCGCGCGTCTCAACCGGGCGAAAGACGTCGGGCTTGGTCTCGGTCAGCCGCGCGGCTATCTTCGCCTCTGTCGTCGTCGCGGGTGAGTTCAATGCCGGCAAGAGCGCTTTCATCAACAACCTCCTGGGAGAGCAGATTCTTCTCGAGGGCGTGACACCGACGACGCAGAAAGTCACCCTCTTGAAGCATTGGGAGAAGAACGAGCAAGAAGCAACAGGTGCTCCGGTTTGTCGGCAAACGTCGGCTCGATCTCGACGTCGGCCGACCACATCTCGGTGCCGTCGGTGTTCCGAAAGAAGAACGGTGGCTAGGAATAGGGGAGCGGCTCAGCGGAGATAGGGGGACGCGCGTTCGACGAAGTCAACGAGTTTAGGGACGATAAGATGAAGCGATTTCAGCGAGCTCGCGGCTGCGAGGGCGCGGACTCGTTCGCCGTGTGCATCACGGTTTTCCAAAAGGCACGACCTCGGCCTCTCTGCCCATCACGATGCGATCCAACTCACGCGCCCACTTGTCGAGCGCGCGGCGCATCTCAGGGATACGGTGATGTCGCTCGTAGATGCGTGTAGCACTCGGCCCGGAGATCACGTGGTTCATCACCGCGGAGATCACGTCGGTCGTGACGCCGATCTGTGCTAGCCCGGTCGCGACCGTTCTTCGTATGTCGTGAATCCGAAACTGCACCTTCGAGTTTTTGCGGACTCGAACGACGGCCTTCTGCGGATTCTGAACGTTCGCTCCTGTCGGCCCCATGAACACCCACTCGGACTGTCCGGTGAGAGGGTACAAGGTTTGGAGTACGTCGATGGACGCTTCGGAAAGGGGAATCGTGTGGCTGCGATTCATCTTTGTGTCGGGTATTGTCCAGAGCTTCTGTTCGAAATCGAAGTCATCCCAGCGCGCGCCGAGTGCTTCGCCTCGCCGCACTGCCGTGAGAAAAAGGAGCTTGAAGAAATTCGCGATCAGAGGACGCTCCTTGTCGAGCGCGTTCCATACGTTCCGAATTTCTTCGGCGCTGAGCACCCGCTCGCGTGGCGGTTCCTTGCCTCCGGGCTTCTTGATCCCGACGCACGGCGACGCCGTGACCTTGTCTTCCTCGACGCCCCACGAATAGATTCTTCGTATCGTTTCGAAGAGCCGGTTCGCCATGTACGGCGCGGTCTCGGCCTTCTCGTTGAGAACTGCC
>JAUVPB010000043.1 GCA_030598925.1 Actinomycetes bacterium | reverse complement strand
CGAATGAAGCCTATGCTGGTGACTTCACGAAGGGTGACCTACCGATGCCGCCCGCGCGTCAGTTCGCGGTCGTAACGTGCATGGATGCGCGAATCGTCCCCGCCGCGGCGCTCGGTTTGGAGGAAGGCGACGCGCACGTGATCCGTAATGCCGGCGGGCTGGTGAGCGACGATGCGCTGCGCTCGCTCGTGATCTCTCACACGCTGCTCGGAACGCAGGAGGCCATCGTGATCGGTCACACCGATTGCGGAATGCTCACGTTCACCAACGATGTCATCCACTCGAAGCTGCACGACGATCTGGGGGCCGATGCGACCGACGTCGACTTCCTTCCGTTCGGCGACGTCGAGGCCGCGGTGAGCAAGAGCGTCAAGCGTGTCATCGAGTCGCCACTCCTGCCCGACAGCTTTACGGCCCGAGGATTCGTCTACGACGTGGCAAACGGTCGCCTGCGAGAGGTCGCCTAGCGCCAGGTTGGCCAACACGCAACGAGAGGAACGAAAAAACGAGCTCAGCTCGTCGAGCGGCCGGTCAGCCGCCCGAACATCCGCCCGATTGCAGACCACACTGCTCGGAGGCCCGCGGACCCACCAGCGACGGGCTTGGCGGCGGCTTCGACCGCTGCGTCAGCCTCTTCGGCGCTGCCCGCGAGCTGCGCCGCGAGGCACTCCGCGAACTGCGACACGAGTTGCGCCGAGACGTCGTGCACGATGCCGCGTCCGTACTGCGCAACGGCGCCCGAGAGCGAGAGGTCGGTGGTGATGTCGATGCGTGTCTTGCCGTCGGCCTCGGAGAGGGTGGAGCGGATGTCTGCCTGCGCGCCGCCGCGCCCGCGCAGCTCACGAGCCTTTGTCGTGAGCACCACGGTGCCCGCTGCCTCGTCGGTCTCGCTGCGCTCGATGTCGGTCGCGAACTTCAGTGAGATCGGACCAAGCTTGACCGCCAGCTCCGCCTTCCAGTGGCTCTCGTCGACGGTCTCGGTGAGCGTCGCACCGGGCATACACGGGACGACCCGCGGCACATCCATCAGCAACGCCCAGGCCTGCTCGCGAGGGGCGCTTACGTCGAAGCTGTTCTCGATCTCCATGGTCAGCCAGCCGTCGTCGGCACCGACGTTCGCGCCGTATCGGCGCGAAACACCTCGATGATCTGCGCCGCGATCGTGACGGCGACCTCCTCGGGCGTCCGTGCGCCGATCTTTAGCCCGAGGGGCGCGTGGATGCGAGCGATCTGTTCCTCGTCGACACCTTCCTCTAGAAGCCGCGCCGTGCGCTTCTCGGTCGTACGGCGCGAGCCCATCGCGCCGATGTAGCCGGCGGGGCTCGCGAGCGCCTCCTTCAGGATCGGCACGTCGAACTTCTCGTCGTGAGTCAAGACACAGATCGCCGTCCGCTCGTCGATCGGGGCGTCCTTGAGGAACTCGTCTGGCCACTCGACCACGAGATCGTCGACGTCGGGGAACCGTTCCGGCGTGACGAACTTCGCTCGCGCGTCGCAGACCGTCACGTGGTAATCGAGGAACTTGCCGATGCTCGCCACCGTCGAGGCAAAGTCGATGGCACCGAACACGTACATGCGGGGACGGGGTGTGAACGAGGACACGAACAGATCGCCGTCGGAGGTCGAGACGATTGCGTTCTCGCCCCGGCTGAGAAGTCGTTTCGCTTCGGTGATGCCTTCTCGCTCCTCGGAGTCGTCGGGCGTTACCAGCGACTCGGCGCCGATCAGCGAACCACTCACCGGTGTCGCCAGTGCGACCGGCCGCTCGGCACTCACGGCGTCCCTGATGCCTGCGAGCACATCGGGGTCGAGCATGTCGACAAAGACGTAGACCGTGCCGCCGCACGGTAGACCTACCTCGAACGCCTCCTCATCGGCAATGCCATACGTGAGGAGTCGGGGCTCGCCACCCGCCAGTACTGCCTGAGCTTCCTCGTAGACCGCGGGCTCAACACAGCCGCCGGTCACGCTGCCGGCGACATCGCCTTGGTCCGAGACTGCGAGAACGGCGCCCGGGTCGCGGGGCGCAGATTTCTCGGTGCCCACCACCATCGCCGTCGCTACGCGTCGACCGTCGCCGACCCAGCGCTCCAGCGTGTCGAGCACGTCCCTCATCGCGATCTCCTCAGCACACAACTCACCAGGAGGCCGAGGATACCGAACGAGTCGTCACCCGACCCCGGGGCACTGGCAGGAGGTCGATCACGATCCCGGGGTGCGGCGGGCGTGGGAGCAACTACGATGCGCGGGTGACTTTCGCCACCGTCGACGATTTGCAGGACTCGCTGCGCGCGCATGACTACCTGCCCGACCGCGGTTTGGCGACCGCGATCTTCCTCTCGCTCACCATGGGAAGGCCACTGCTGCTCGAGGGCGAGGCCGGTGTTGGCAAGACCGAGGTCGCGAAGACACTCAACACGATGCTCGACGCCGAACTCGTGCGCTTGCAGTGCTACGAGGGCATCGACGCCTCGCAGGCTCTGTACGAGTGGGACTACGCCCGCCAGCTTCTCTACGCGCGGGCACTGCAGGACGGCACGGCAGATCAGGAAGATCGCGTCAAGGAGCTCTACGGCCCAGACTTCCTGCTCGAGCGACCCTTGCTGCGGGCGATTCGACGTGGAAGGCGCGCCGTCTTGCTCGTCGACGAGCTCGACCGCGCCGACGACGAGTTCGAAGCCTTCTTGCTCGAGGTGCTCGCCGAGTTCAGCGTGACCATTCCGGAGCTCGGTACCGTCGCTGCCGAGACGCCGCCCGCCGTTGTCATCACCTCGAACCGCACCCGGGAGCTTCACGACGCGCTGAAGCGGCGTTGCCTCTATCACTGGATCGAGTTTCCCGATGTCGAGCGCGAGGCCGCGATCATTCGTGTGCGGGTCCCAGAGGCAACGAACGTGCTCGCGGAGTCGGTGGCGCGTGCCGTAGAGCGCCTGCGCGGCTTCGACCTGATCAAGCGGCCAGGAGCTGCTGAGGCGATCGACTGGGCTCGAGCGTTGACGCTGCTCGGCGCCGACGAGGTGGACAACGAGTCGGCGCGGGAGACGCTCGGCTGGGTCGTCAAGAACCACGACGACATGCGACGCGTCGACGCGAAGCTCGACGAGCTTCTGCAGTGACCGACCAGACTGCGGACGGGAACTCAGGGCTAGACGCTGCCGCGGGCGAGACCGGACTCGCCGGTCCGCCGGAGGATCAGCTCGTTGCCTTCGGGCGCGAGCTCCGGCGCGAGGGGATGAAGGTCGGGCCGGGTCGGATGATCGAGTTCTGTCGGGCGACGAGCATGCTTGCACCACACGACCTGTACTGGGCAGGGCGCGTGACCCTCGTCGGGCGCGGCGACGACATCGAGACCTATGACCGTGTCTTCGTCCGGTTCTTCGGCGCCGCCCCTGAGGGACAAGATGAGCCAGACCCGCCGGTGCTCGAGCAGCAGTCGCAGGAAAGCGATGACGCACCGGGTGCCGATGACGGCGAGGAGGTCGACGGAGAGCCGGAGATCGTCCTCGCAAGCGAGATCGAGCTCCTGAAGGAGAAGAGCTTCTCACGCTGCTCCGACGAGGAGCTCGCCCAGCTTGCGGAGCTGATGCGGCAGATCCGCATGACCGTGCCCCACCGCCGCATGCGGCGTCGCGAGGCCGCGAAAAAGGGCCGGCCGCATCTCAGGCGAACAATCCGCCGCTCGTTTCGCACCGGCGGCGAGCCGATCGAACGGCACTGGCAGCGGCGTCGCACGCGCCGGCGCAAGCTCATCCTGATTCTCGACGTGTCCGGCTCGATGGCGGCCTTCTCGCGCGCACTGCTCGTCTTCGCGCACGCAGCGTTGCGCGCGGATCCTCGCTGGGAGGCGTTCTGCTTCGGCACTCGGCTCACCCGGCTTACGCAATCGCTCAAGACGCGAGATCCGGACAGTGCGCTCGACCTCGCCTCGGCCGAGGTGTTCGACTGGGACGGTGGTACGCGAATCGGTGAGTCGCTCAAGGCGTTTCTCGACGACTATGGCCACAAGGGCATGGCGCGCGGCGCGATCGTGGTCATCTGCTCCGACGGCCTCGAGATCGGCGCGCCCGAGCTGCTCGGCGAGCAGATGGCGCGGCTATCGCGGCTCGCGTACCGCACGATCTGGCTCAACCCGCTCAAGGAAGACCCCGCCTACGAACCGCTGGCGAGGGGGATGCGCGCCGCGCTTCCCTACATCGATGTCTTCGCGAGCGGCCACAATCTCGCGAGCCTCGAGACGCTCTCCGAGGAGCTCGCGACGATCTGAGCGCGGTCTACGGCGCCGCGCGGTCGTTCGCGACCCACGACTCGTACGTCACCGGCATGTGCTGCTCGAACAGGCCCTCGATCGTCTCTGCGTACTCGCGGATCTCGAGCTGCGCGGTCTCGTGCGATCTGAGCGAGAGGAAGTTCATGAGTGCCCGGGCATTGACCGTCCAGTAGAACTCGGTGTAGGCGCCGACCGGGAGCACCGCCCGGGCGATCTCTCGGGCGATGCCGCGCTCGAGCAGCTCGCGGTACGTGGAGTACGCGCTTGCGTACGCGGCTCCAAGCGACTCGCGGACCTCCTCCGCGAGCTCCGGAGGCACGGTCTCGAAGCTGTAGGAGCCTGGTTTTCCAACCTGCGTCCGTACCGCCGTCGCTGCCGGCACGTAGAAGTCGTCGGTCGCCTCCGCGTAGCGCATCGAGAACTCGTTGAACGAGCCGATCCGGTGCCGGAACCATTCGCGGGCCACGAAGATCGGTGTGCGGACGTGGAAGCGGAACGAGTTGTGCTCGAAAGGTGTTCCATGACGGTGGCGCATCAGGAACCGCACGAGGCCCCGATCCTCGTCGCTCATTGTCTCCGTTCGGCGGCCGAAGCTGACGCGGGCCGAGTTGGCGACCGACAGGTCGTCAGCCATTACGCCGTCGAGCCGGACGAAGCCGCGGTCGAGCACACGGTGGGCATCTGCGGGAAGGTCAGTCATCGGCGCTCGAGAAGCGTGGCGAGTATAGGGTGCGAACCGGCGTGGCACTCGCGAAGCCTGCAACGTCCCGAGAGGCCGATCTCTCGGCAATCCGGCTCCATTATCTGGATTGGGAAGGCCGCGACCCGCCGGTGCTTCTGTTGCACCCGAACCGCACGAACGCGAGGGTGTGGGACTTCGTGGTCGAGCACTCGACGTTGCCGAACCGCTTCCTTGCTCCAGACCAGCGCGGCCACGGTCTCTCAGACTACCCCGAGGAGGGCTATCTCTACGAGGACTACATCGCCGACATCCTCGCGCTGCTCGACGAGTTGGGTGTCCCGCGCGTGCACGTCGTAGGCGCTGCGACCGGCGGCAACATCGCGCTCCTGCTGGCATCCGACCACGGCGGACGTGTCGAGACGCTGACGGTCATCGACCCGGGTCTGTCGCTCGATCCCGCCATCAATCGACGCGTCCAGACGCAGATTGCGAACGAGTACCGGTTCGACTCACTCGAGGAGGCTCGCGCGCGCATGCCATTCAGCGATCGCTGGTCGGACGAGATGAAGGATCACTACGCTCGCTACTCGTTTGCGATCGACGAGGAGGGGCGCGCGACCTGGCGGTACCACGTTGCCGGCATCGCCGCGACCGAGCACATGCTCGAAGCGCCGATCTGGGATCGTTTGAGCGTGAGCTGCCCAACGCTCGCGATTCGTGGTGTGGCGTCGGCGGTCTTTCCCGAGCACAACGTGAGGACGCTGTGCCAGCACATTCCCCAGACCGTAGCTCGGGAGATCGACGCTGATCATCGCGTGAGTCAGGACAACCCCGGCGCGCTCGCCCAGGCCCTTGATGCGTTTATCGCCGAGGCGTGACGAGGCGCTCGAGCTCCGGCCCGAGCACCGCGTTCGCGGCGACTACTTGCTCCACGCCGTGTGGGCTCGGCGCGCGCACGAAACTCCCGCCGGCTGCAGTTACCAGCAACGACCCCGCGGCCCAGTCCCACCAACCGAGTCCGGCTTCGTAGAAGCCGTCGAAGCGGCCCGCCGCCACCCACGCCAGGTCGAGGGCTGCGGCCCCACCCCGGCGCACGTCGCGGACCTCGCCGATTACCTGTGCGAGCTGGCTAGCTTGCGAGCGCCGTAGTTCGCTGTCGTAGTTGAAGCCGGTGGCAACGAGCGCGTGCGCGAGATCCGCACGACTCGAGACTGACACAGGCATACCGTTCACGAGCGTCGCCTGGGAGCGAGTGGCTGTGAAGATCTCGTCGCGACTCGGATCGAGCACACACGCGACGAGAGGGCCTTTCTCGTCGTCGCAGGCGATGGACACGGCCCAGGTCGGGACGCCGAACAGGAAGTTCGTCGTCCCGTCGAGCGGGTCGACGATCCATGTCCGGCCCGATGGTCCCTCGCGGCGGGTGCTTTCCTCGCCGACGATCACGTCGCTCGGATACGCCTCGACGATACGCTGGCGCACGAGCGCCTCGGAGTCGCGGTCGGCAGCGCTGACCAGGTCGGTAGGCGTCGACTTCGAGCTGGTGACGAGGGCGTGCCGCTCCCCCTGGTACTCGAGCAGCAGCTGACCCGCGGCGCGTGCAACGTCCGTTGCGAACTCGAGGAGTTGTCCGGGGTGTTCTGTCACGCGGTCTCGACTCGGCGAGTGGCCCGTCGAAACCGCTCCGCGGCTCTCGACCGGCTCAGTGCATTTCCTCGCCGCCGGACACGTTGAGCGCCTCGCCCGTGATGTAGCCGGCCTGGTCGCTGGCGAGGAAAGCACATGCCTTGGCGATGTCGTCGGTCAGCCCCGGGCGCCCGAGCGGGATGCGAGAACGCATCGCCTCCAGATACTCCTCCTCCGTGAGCCCGAGTGCATCGGAGAAGAACGCGTTCTGCCAGGATCCGAGCCCGGTCGTCACGTGGTTCGGACAGATGGCATTGCAGGTGATGTTGTGAGACCCGAGCTCGATCGCGATGGAGCGCGTGAACCCCATCACGCCGTGCTTGGACGCCGTGTAGGCCGACGCGTACGGGAAGCCGCTCTTCGCGGCCTGCGATGCAATGTTGATGACGCGTCCGCCGTCGCCCTGCTCGATCATCTGCCTCGTCGCGTGCTTTGTGCACAGGAACATCCCCTTGAGGTTCACGTCGAGCACTGCGTCCCACTTCTCTTCTTCCATCTCCGTGACGAGCTGCATCAAGTACCCGATTCCCGCGTTGTTCACGATCACGTCAAGTCGACCGAACTCCGACACGGCGCCCGCGATGAGCGCCTCAACCTGGGCCTCGGAGCGAACGTCGCACGGGATCGTGGAGACCCTGGCTCCGGCCGAGCGGATCTCCTCCGCCACCTGCTCCATCTCGTCCGTCGTACCCACACCGTGTGTCGGGAACAGCTCTCCCTCTGTCCGGCCGAGATCGGCGACGACGACGCTACAGCCCTCTTCCGCGAGTCGCATGGCCATCGCCTTGCCGAGCCCGCCGTGCCGGCCTGCGCCCGTGACGATCGCAACCTTCCCGTCAAGTCCGTACATGCCACGTTCCTCGCTCACGCTTCGATCGACCGCCGAACATTGGCACCGTGGTCTCCTTTGCAGCAGGTGTCGACAACTAGGCCTCGCGCCAGAAAGGCTCGCGCCCGCGGGCGCGCGCGAGCACCGATTCGTCGAACGGGGCGAGCTCGAATCCGTCGGGCTGGGGCGGCCGAGTGACGTAGCCGCACCGCTCCTCGAGCAACAGGAGAACGCCTGGTTGAACGTAGTACGCGTCGTAGGCTACGAGCAGGAGCGCCCCGAAGTCGTCGGAGCCGGCGAGCGGGTGTAGCGTCTCCTCACGCTCCGCCTGTGAGCTGGCATCGAAGCCCTCGGGCAACGCGCCGAGTACGCGCAGCAGCGCCTCCTCGTGACCCTCCGCCATGCCGACCCGCTCCCTGACGGCGTGTGCGAGCCCTAGCTCAGAGGCGCTCGGCCACGTCCCGTTTCCTGGCAACAGCGTCTGGAGGAGGACCTCGAGGATCGCTTGGCCGAGCCCCCGAGTCGCGCCCGCCTCAGACATCGGTCGGGACCGCAATATCGCGTCGCGCGCTAATGATCTGGTCGGCTACCCGAAGCGCGAGCGCCTGAATCGTCGGCGTCGGGTTGACGCCCGCCGACGTGGTGAACAGCGACCCGTCTGCCACGAACAGGTTGCCGACGTCGTGTGCACGACCGGAGCCGTCGACGACCGATCGGGTCGGGTCGTCTCCCATGCGCGCGGTTCCCATCAGGTGAAAGCCGGCCATAGGGAGCATGTCCATCGTCAGGACCTCGCGCGCGCCAGCCTCCCTCAGGGCCTCCGACGAGCTCTCGATGCCGTGCGCAGCCATGCGGCGGGAGTTGTCGTCGAGCTCGTAGACCATCTGGGGAGCCGGTAGATCGAAGCGGTCGCTGACCGTGTCCGAAAGCTGCACACGATTGTGCTCATGCGGGAGATCCTCGATGAGGATGGCGCACGTCACGACGTGGCCGAAGAGCTGCTCGAAGCGGTCGTGGTGATTCCGACCCCAGGGCACGTCGAGCGCAAATCCACCGAGCGCAGTAATCAGCGGGCCCTGCCCGCGGGTTACCTGGACGCCGTAGCCACGAACGAAGTCTCGCTCTGGATCGGTCTCGTAGAACTCCTGCGAGAAGATCGTGAGACCGTCGGGCCCGTGGAAGCTGTCGACGTTGTCGTCGAAGACACCCGTTGCGAGCGCGATTGGATGGAGCATCAGATTGCGGCCGACGAGACCGGAGTCGTTGGCGAGACCGTCGGGGAAACGTTTGCTGTTGGACAGCAACATCAGACGCGGCGTGCCGACCCCGTTTGCCGCAAGAACTACGATCTTCGCGGGCTGGTGATGCTCTCTTCCGTCGTCGTCGATCCAGACGGCTCCGCTGGCCCGGCCCCGCTCGTCAAGCGTGATCTCCCGCACAGCCGCACGGGTGACGAGGTGCGCGCCGTCGGCGATCGCCTTGGGCCAGTACGTGATGTCGCTCGAGGCTTTCGAGCCGCGTGTGCAGCCGAGCTCGCACGGCCCGCAGTTGTTACAGGCGAGGCGACCGTCGTAGTCGCGGGTCAGCACGGCCGAGTCAGCCGGCCACCAGTGGTGGCCGAGCCGGTCGTATGCCTCGGCGAGTCGGGTTGCGCCGACACCGAGGGGTAGGGGCGGCAGTGGCCGGGGATCCCGTTCGGGCATCGCCGGGTCGCCGTGGATGCCGGCGACACCAATCATTCGGTCGTTGAGCTCGTAGTAGGGCGCGAGCTCCTCATAGCTCAGCGGCCAGTCGTCCGCGACGCCGTCGAGCGTCTTGACTCGGAAGTCGGAGGGATGAAAGCGGGGGTTGTGCGCCGTCCACATGATCGTCGATCCGCCGACGCCGCAAAACATCAGCGGCTTGATGAGGCTGGTTGAGTCGTCGATCGGGTAATCGGTGTCGCGACGTCGGATATTCGGGTTCGGATGAAAGTCGCGTACGCGACGGCTCTCCCAGCCCGGTGTCGCAGCCGGGTAGCTTGCCGCGTCGGTCCACTCGCCGCGCTCCAGACAGACGACATCGAGGCCGGCCTGCGCCAGCCGCCAGCTCGCGGCGCCGCCGCCGGCGCCCGCTCCGATCACGAGAACGTCGGCAGATTTCGAATCAGGCGCGCCCAAGGGAGTGCCAGCCTAGCGGCGCCTCTCGCGCACCGGCAGCGTCAGCGGGCTGCGGGCTTCAGCTCGTGCTGGTGGTGACCGGCGCCCGCAAAAGGACGCGCGACCGCTCGTTGCCCGGACCCTCGCGAGTGACGATCCAGTCGTCGTATTCGGAGAACCGATAGGGAGCGTTGAACCAGAGGTTCTCGGCCCGACCGTCTGCGTCGACGAGGAACCGGCCACAACTCGCGGCGACGCGCCCGCCCTGCGTGAGCCACAGCTCGTAGTACTGCGCGTCGTCAACGGGCTCGAGCCCCTCGATGTTGGCCAGCAGAACCCAGTTGCCCGCCGGGTCGATCGGGAACACGTCGATCTCCATCGAGGCGTCGTTCGATGCAAATCGGGTCGCTTCGAGTGTGACGATGTCAGCGGGCGTCGCGAGGGTGTCGTCCCCTCCTCCGCGAACGATCCAGCCGATCGCGAACGCGATGCCGGCGAGCAGCGCTGCGGCGGCGTAGACCGTCAGCCGACGACTCTTGAGCATGTCGCGGCGTCCGGAGCGCTTGACGGGTTGTCCTTCGCTCTGCGGGATTGCGCGGATCGAGGCCGCCAGCTCCTCCGGGATCTCAGGCGGCGCCTCAGTTATTCGCAGCAGTTCATCGGCGGGGCGGAGGGCCTCCCGGTCGCCGTCGTCCAGATCCTCACCAACGAGCTCCTCGAGGTCAGGCTGGTCCACGATCTCGCACCCCCTCCAGGAGCGTTGCCATCCTCGACAGACCCGAGCGCGTTCGGGTCTTGACTGTCCCGAGCGGCAGCTCGAGCTGGTCGGCTATCTCACGCTGCGAAAGCTCAGAGAAGTACGCGAGCGAGATAACGGTTTGTTCCCGATCCGGCAAGCGCCCGAGCGCGGAGTGCACCTCCCAGGCGATCCAGTCGTGTTCGGCGAGCTCGGTCGGACTCGGGTCGCTCGACGGTTGCTCGGGGGCGTCGCCGACGGCCGTGTCGGTTCGCTGGCGGGCGCGATCGATGATCGAGTTGCGAGCGACGGCGAATAGCCAGGCTGAGCCCGCTCCACGTTCCGGTCGGAAGCTGTGAGCCGAACGCCAGATCGAAACAAACGTTTCCTGGGTCGCATCCTCAGCTGTCCCCGAGTCGGCGAGTCGTCGCCGAGCGAGCGCCAGCACGGGCCGTGCGAAACGTCGGTAAATCTCCTCAAAGGCGTCGGCATCGCCCTTCGCGATATGAAGCAACAGTTCGCCATCCGAGGCCTGCGGCTCAAGGCCAAATGACGTCTGGGTGTGTTCTTCGGGCTCCGCCACGATGCTCGTCATATCGGTCCAGAGTACGGATCTCAAGTGCAGTCGGATTCGCCTCGTACCCTGAGGAGCGTACGTGGAACGCTAAGCTTGCCGATCGGCAGCCCACGGATCCGGAAGGAGCGTCCTTGACAACCCTGGCATTCAACCGCGAGGAGATCGCGCCTCGAGAGCTGCGACCCGAGGTGCTCGAGCTGGACGGCATCTCCCGTGAATCAGTCGAGGCGCACTACAAACTCTACGAGGGTTACATCAACAAACGCAACGAGATTCTTGCCAAGCTGGCCGAGGTCGATCTGTCGACAGGCAACCAGATCTACTCGGAGATCCGGTCGCTCAAGGTCGACCTGACGTTTGCGGTCGGTGGCGTGAAGAATCACGAGGTCTATTTCGCCCACCTGGGCGGCGGCGGCGGTGACCCAAGCGGCGCGATCGCGAATCTGATCGCTCGCGACTTCGGGAGCCTCTCAGCGTGGCGCGACGACCTGCGGGCAACAGGCATGGCCGGTCGCGGCTGGGCCTGGACCGCGTACGACTGGGACGAAGAGCGACTCTTCAACTTCATCGGCGACGCACAGAACACGTTCCCCGTCTGGAACGCGACGCCGCTAATCGCTCTCGACGTGTACGAGCACGCGTACTTCCTCGACTACGGCACGGACAGGCCTGGCTACATCGAGGCCTTCTTCGCGAATCTCGACTGGGCCGTGATCAACACGTGGGTCGATCAGTACGGGATCCCCGCTTGATGGCCGGTATCTGACAGACCAGGGAGCATGCGGGAAGCGATCCTGATCCCGCTCGGATATCTCCTCGGCAGCATGCCGTGGGGGTACTGGGTCCCTCTCGCTTTTGCCCACGTCGACATACGGGAGCGTGGGAGCGGCAACGTTGGTGCCACCAACGTGTGGCGAGTCCTGGGTTTCAAGTACGGCCTCACGGTTGCGCTGCTCGACATCTTCAAAGGTCTGGCGGCGGCGCTGCTCGGCACTCAGCTCGGAGGGCCGATGATCGGCGTCCTCGCTGGGACGGCGGCGCTCGTGGGACACTGGCGGCCGCTGTTCCTCGGTTTCGCCAAGGGTGGAAAGGTCGTCGCGGTTACCGGCGGTGTCGGGCTTGCGGTGGCGCCCGTCGCGAGCCTCGCCGCGGCGGTGGTCTGGATCTTCGTTTTCCTGCTCACGCGGTACGCCTCGCTCGCGTCACTCGTTGCAGGCATCGCGTTGCCGGTGTTCGCAGTAGCGACCGGCGCGTCCTGGCCGGTGGTGGCCTTCACTATTGGTGCTGGGCTCGCGATCGTCGTGTTACACCGTACGAACCTGGTCCGGCTCGTGCGTGGCGAGGAGAGCCGGTTTGACTTCTCTGGCCTGAGTCGCCGCCGCTCGTCCGCGCCCCAAGCCTGACGTGAATGCCCCGCGGTTGGACTCTCGCGATCTTGCACGTCTGTTCGCGCTTGGCGCGAACGATGCCCGCACGCCACTCGCGACACTCACCGGGTACTCTCGCACGCTCGCGCGGGAGCTAACCGACGACCCGCGGCTCGAATACGCCTCGACGATCGAGGAGAGCGCGACGCAGATCGGTGGGATCGTGGAGCGTCTGGCGCTCGTTGCGCGGATTCAGGAAGGCCGGTACACGCCGCCTGCTCCCAGGCCGGTGCTCGCCGAGGAACTCGCCCGCGCCACCGCAACCGCGCTCGGGTCCGAACGCGTCGATGTACGCGGCGAAGGCGTGTCTGTCAACGTCGCCCGCGAGCCAACCGAGGAGGCGCTCATCGCGTGCGCGCGCGCGGCCATGCGTCACAGCGGCACGGACGTCGTGATCATCGACGTCGCCGACGCCGCGTTGACGTTCCATCCGATCCACGAGAATGCGCGACCCGTACTCGACGGCTCGGAGTTGCGCGAGTTCGGCCTCGCCGCGGCACTGATCGTTCTCGAAACGCTCGGCATCGAGACGCACGTCGTCGGGGATCGCTTCGTCGTGCGCCTACCGAAGTAGCCGGGACAAGCGCCGGTCCTTCAGGAGCCGCCCGCCCGTCTGGCACGTCGGGCAGTAGAAGATCGTGTGCTCCTCGAAGTCCACCTGGGCTAGGGCAGTCGCGCAGTTCGGGCACGGCTCGCCGAGGTGGTTGTGGACCCCGTAGATCTGCTTGTCGCTTCGTCCGAGGCGTCGCAGCCGAAGGCCATCGGCAAGGCCGTCTCTGATTGCCGGCCCGAGTTGACTGATCGCCTCCGGGCCGAGGTCGGTAGTGAGTGCGTAGGGCGAGAGTTTGCTGCTATTCAGGATCTCGTTCGCCCACGCCCGGCCGATCCCGGCGAGGGCTCGCTGGTCACGGAGAAACGAGTGAAGTCGTCTCGACTCGGCCGACAGGGCCTCCGAGAGACCCTCGTCGCTGATGTCCTGTGCCTCGGGTCCGAGGTGCGCTAGCTCTTCAGCGAGGACGTCGGGATGGTAGAGCCCGACTCGCGCCCGTTTCTTCGAGCCGCGTTCCGTCATCACCACGCGCTCGCCACTATCCAGCGTGAGTGAGAAGGCCGGACGCTTTGGGCCCGTCGCCGCCGGCTCGAGGATCGAGATGCGTCCGGCGCTCATCTGGTGGATATGGAGCACCAACTCAACCCCGGTGGTGGGCAGGAGGAGGTGCTTCCCTCGACGCCGAGGTACTGCCAGCGTCGCTCCCTCGATGCTCGCCAGCGGCGGATCGATCGTCTTGAGCGTCGCCACGTGCGCTGGCCCTGCCTTGGCAACTTCGCGTCCGGTGACGTGCTCCTCGAGCCGCTCGCGCAGAGCTTCCACTTCCGGGTACTCAGGCATCGTCGCTTTTCCTCACGCCCATTGTGCAGCAACCGCAACTACCTGTTGATAGCTGCCGCTCCACAGCCTGTGGAAAGCGTGAGCGACGCCTCGTCGAAGGCCCTACCGCGGCCGGATTCGAGCAATGGGAATGCTGCAAAGTCCTGGGTTTTTCTGGGTTTCGCGCCTAGGGAAGTCGGCGTTACCACTTTCTACACACGACCTGTACAATGGCTGCCCCCTGGAGTCGGGAGAGCACGCTCGAACGGCTCCGCGAGACATTTGCCGCCAGCCCCGCTGATCCGAAAGGCAGGTTCTATGCTCACGGTCGACACCTCCCTGCCAGACGTCGACGAAGTAAAGCGGCTGGCGCACGAAGCGCAGGACAAGGGCTTCCTGACCTACGACGACATTGCTCGCGCTTTTGAGGACATCGACCTCACGAAAGAACAGTACGACGAGTTCTACGCCTACCTCGCCGAGAACGGGGTCGACCTGCTGCAAGGAGAGGAACACAGGACGCCGCCCCACGAGCGTCCGGTGCTGCCGGTTGAGGTGAAGCTGCCCGAGCTCGACCTGACCGGCGAGCCGTCTCTCGACTCTCTGCGCCTCTACCTGCGCGAGATCGGGAAGGTTCCGCTGCTCACAGCCGACCAGGAGGTCACACTCGCCAAGCGCATCGAGCGCGGCGACCTCGGTGCGAAGACGGCGATGGTCGAGGCGAACCTGCGCCTCGTCGTCTCGATCGCCAAGAGCTACCTCGGGCGCGGGCTGTCGTTCCTCGATCTGATTCAGGAGGGTTCGCTCGGCCTGATTCGAGCGGTCGAGAAGTTCGACTATCGGAAGGGCTACAAGTTTTCTACCTACGCCACCTGGTGGATCCGCCAGGCCGTAACGAGGGCGATCGCGGACAAGGCGCGAACCATTCGGATCCCGGTGCACATGGTCGAGAAGCTCAACAAGGTCGTGCACGTCGAGCGCCAACTCGTCCAGCGCCTAGGTCGCGACCCCCGACCGGACGAGGTTGCGGCCGAGCTCGAGATCTCGGTCGACGAGGTTCGTGAGATTCAGCGAATGTCGCAGCTCCCGATCTCGCTCGAGAAGCCGGTTGGTGAGGAGGAGGACTCGTCGCTTGGCGACTTCGTTGAGGACCAGTCGGTGGAGTCGCCGTTCGATACGTCAGTTCTCAACCTGCGGCGCCACGACATCTCGCGTGCGCTCGAGTCGCTGCCTGAGCGGGAGCGTCGCGTCATCAAGATGCGTTTCGGACTGTCAGGCGATCGGCCCCGAACATTGGAAGAGGTCGGACGCGCGTTCGGCGTCACCCGCGAGCGCATCCGACAGATCGAGAACAACACCCTCAAGAAGCTCGAAGCGCTTCCCGAAGCGCAAGGCCTTCGCGAGGCCTCGGCAGAGTCGGTCCGCGCCTAAGACCGTACGCCCGGGCTGCGAGTCCGGACATGAGATGCAGCGAGGGCGCGGCATTGTTGCCGCGCCCTCGCGTGTACACCTGTCGCTTCCCAGGGGAAGCAGACTGACTGATCCTGACTAGCAGCTCAGCTCTTCGATATCAGAAGCAGGACCGTTCTTGCGGAACGTCTTGCCACCAACAAGGCTCGACACACAGTACGTCGTCGCAGCAGCCGAGTTCACCGTCAACGAAGTCGAAATACCAGCGTCATAGCTCGCCTTCAAGTTCGTGGTCGTCATACCCGTAT
>JAUVPB010000121.1 GCA_030598925.1 Actinomycetes bacterium | reverse complement strand
GTCTGACCCCTGCTCAGAGCTTCGACCGCTGCGTCCTTGATGAACTGCGGCGTCGGCAGGTTCGATTCGCCGAAGTACAGCGGGATCACGTCGTCCATCCCCATCGCGAGGTTGGCGAGCTCCCGGATGCGAGAGGGCGGGATGCGCTCTACCGAGTCGGCGACGCGTGCTGTTGTGATCGTGCTGTCGGTGGTCATCAGTCAGAGCGTAATCGGGGCGGGACGGACAGAGAAGCGGGAGGTCAGGGGCCGGTGGCCGGCTACGTTCGCACGAGCGGCTTGTACTTGATTCGCCTTGGCCGGCTCGCGTCCTCGCCGAGGCGAACGACCCGGTTCTCCTCGTAGGCCGCGTACGAGCCTTCGTACCACACGGTCTGGGAGTCTCCTTCGAACGCGAGGATGTGCGTCGCGATCCGGTCGAGGAACCACCGGTCATGGGAGATCACGACGGCGCAACCACCGAACGCGAGGAGCGCCTCCTCGAGCGCTCGCAGCGTGTCGACGTCGAGGTCGTTCGTCGGCTCGTCGAGCAGCAGGACGTTTCCGCCGCTCCTCAGCAGCTTGGCGAGGTGGACACGGTTGCGCTCGCCACCCGAGAGGTCGGAGACTCGCTTCTGCTGGTCGCTGCCGGTGAAGTTGAACCACGACACGTACTGGCGCGAATTGACCTCTCGCCTGCCGAGCCGAATCGTGTCCTGCTTCTCCGAGACGGCTTCCCAGACCGTTTGGGACGGGTCAAGGTCGGCACGAGACTGATCCACGTACGCGAGCTCGACGGTGTCGCCGATCCGGAGCGTGCCGGAGTCAGCCGTCTCCTCGCCGACGATCATCCGGAACAGGGTCGTCTTACCGGCGCCGTTCGGACCTATCACGCCGACGATGCCACCCGGCGGGAGCGAGAAGGTGAGATCTTCGACGAGTAGCGCGTCGTCAAACGCCTTCGAGACATGCTCCGCTTCGATCACGACGTCCCCGAGGCGTGGGCCGGGCGGGATGTGGATCTCGATCCGGTCGAGCGACTCCGGGTCCGCTTCCGCCAGGAGCTTCTCGTAGGCCGTGACGCGCGCCTTCGACTTCTGCTGGCGGGCGCGCTGGCTCGAGTTGACCCACGCGAGCTCGGCGGCGAGTGTCCTGCTTCGCGCGGAGACGCGCTTTTCCTCGCCCTCGAGGCGACGTTGCTTCTGTTCGAGCCAGGACGAGTAGTTGCCCTCGAACGGGAGGCCCTTGCCTCGGTCGAGCTCGAGAATCCAGCCCGCCACGTTGTCGAGGAAGTACCGATCGTGCGTGACGGCCATCACGGTGCCGCGGTAGTCAGCCAGGAATCGCTCGATCCATGCCACCGATTCGGCGTCGAGGTGGTTGGTCGGCTCGTCCAGCAACAGCAGGTCCGGAGACGAGAGGAGCAGCCGGCAGAGCGCGACGCGACGCCGCTCCCCACCCGAGAGCGTCGCGACATCCTGGTCACCGGGCGGTAGCCGGAGCGCGTCGGATGCGTGGTCGAGCATCGAGTCCAGGTTCCAAGCATCGTGGCGATCGATCAGGTCCTGTACGTCGCCCTGCTCCGTCAACAGCACCGCCATCTCCTCGTCGGACATCGGCTCGGCAAACCGTGCCGATACCTCGCTGAAGCGGTCGAGCAGATCGCGGAGATGACCTACGCCGTCCTCGACGTTCCCGCGCACATCCTTGGTCTCGTCGAGCTTCGGCTCCTGCTCGAGGAGACCGACGGTCGCGCCGGGGGCGAGCTCGGCAATACCGGACGAGGGCTCGTCGAGGCCGGCCATGATGCGTAGCAGCGTCGACTTGCCGGCACCGTTCGAGCCGAGCACCCCGATCTTCGCGCCGGGCAGAAACGACAGCGTGATGTTCGAGAGGACCTGACGGTCGGCTCCGTAGAACTTGTCGACCCGATACATCGTGTAGACGTACTCGTTGCTCATGCTGCCAAGCGTAGTGTCTAGAGCGTTCCGCGCCCCCTGCGAAGCGCGACGCCGAGCACGAGTACGGCGGGCCCGATCATCAGGAGCGAGAGTGCCGCCGCGACCTGCGCATCGGTACGAATGTAGGGAAGGAGCGTCACCGGTAGCGTTGGCAGGCCTCCGCCCACGGCGAGGGTCGTGCCGTACTGGGCCCATGACACGAGGAAGGCGAGCAGCGCCGCGGTGGCCAGCGACGCCGCGATGCTCGGCACTGTCACAAGGGCCAGGCGCTGGGCGACGCCGGCCCCGAAGGTGCGGGCGACATCCTCGAGCTCGGAGACCGCGTCGGTGAATCCGAGCGCCAGGATCAGGACGACGTACGGCAGTACTGCCGTGAGGTGGGCAAGTGCGACACCGTGGATCGTGTCGGCGATTCCGAGCCGGATGAACCACTCCGCCAGGCCTGTGCCTGTTGCGAAGGGCGGGATGAGCAGCGGCAGAGCGACGAGCACGATCACGGCCGGCCGCCGTGCTCGCTCGGAGCCGAGTGCGCGGGCGGCGGGCCAGCCGATGATCAGTGCCAGCGCGGTGGTGAGGAGAGCGATCGACGTCGAGTTGAGGAGCGCCTCGGCGGCGTTGCCCTGGGCGAAAGCAGACGCGAAGCCGCGCGTACCGAAGTCGGTAGGAACGATGGCGGGCGCGCGCCACTGATCTGCAAAGGCCTGAACGACGAGCACGAGGAGGGGGGCCGCGAACAGGGCCGCGAGGACGACTTCGGCGCCGCGTCGGGGAGCGCGCGCTCTAGACACGCCAACGCCTCGCTATCCGCAAGCACACGAGCGCAAGTGCGACCGAGGCGGCGGCCGCCAGGATCAGCGCAACTGCCGCGCGTGCGCGGCCGGCCGTGAGGTCGATCTGCGTGGCGTCGAGCGCGTAGGTCGAGAGCGTGTCGGGGTACGTCGGTCCGACCGCGAGCGGTACTTCGAACGAGCCGAGAACGAAGGCTGCGACGACGATTGAGCCGAGCACCAGGGGCAGGCGAACTGAGGGCCAAACCACGTGGCGGAACTGACGCCAGCGCGAGCCGCCAAGCACCGCCGCCATCTCCTCGCGGTCTGCGACCTGGCGGCCCATCACCATCAGGAGCAGGAGGAGCAGAAACGGCCCTTCCTTGTACGCGTAGACGAGCGTGATGCCGAGACCGTTCGCGTCGCGTACGAGGTCTACGGGGAGTCCACCCAGCAGCCGGTCAGCCAAGCCGCCAGGGGCGAGCCACGCAACGGCGACGACCGTGATGAGCACATGCGGCACCGGCACCGGCGAGCTCGCGAACATGCGAGCGAGCGTGCCGGTCCGCCTCAGATACCAGGCGAGCGTCAGGGCCAGGAGTGCTGAGGAAACGGTCGCCATCGCGGTTACCTGCAGGGTGAAGAGAGCCGCATCGTGGAACGACTCGTCGGTCAGGGTCGCGCGCCAGGCGGCCAGGGTTGGCGGACCCCCCAGCAGCGTCGGATCGAAGCTCTGGCGGAGCGCTCCCGTGAACGCCGCCCCGAAGAGCACGACGAGCGCGAGCGTTGCCGGCGCCAGCAACGCACCCTGGCGGAGCCAGTCACGAGTCAACAGCATCGCCTACCTCGATCGCGTGGAATACTCGAGCCGTGTTCGATGCGCAAGCGCGAGTCTGGCTTCGTCCGGCGTTCGATCTTGCGGCAAGCCCGCTCGCGACGCGCAGCGTGCGGCCGGTCGCGGTCACGCTTGCGGGGCTCGGCGTGGGTGTGGGTGCGTGTGTAGCAATAGCGCTGGAGCACTGGTGGATCGGTCTGGGCCTCTTCCTGCTCAACAGGTATCTGGACGGGGTCGATGGCGTGCTCGCCCGCCGGGGCGACCCATCGGCCGTGGGCGGCTTCGTCGACTTCGTCGCGGATCTCGTCGTCTACGCGGCGTTCGTCGTCGCTGTCGCCATTGCCGTTCCCGGGGCGCGGCTCGCCTGTGCGGTCCTCCTCGCCGCGTTCTACCTCAATGCTGCTGTCTGGTTGACGCTGTCTTCGCTGCTGGAACAACGCGGTGCTCGCCGTGCTGACGAGCGCACGCTCCAGTTCGTGCCGGGCGTCGTCGAGGGAGGAGAGACGATCGCTGCCTTCACGGCATTCTGCGTATTTCCGGACCACGCTGAACTCATTGCGTGGAGCTTTGCAGGTCTGCTCGCCGTGTCGACGGTGCACCGGGTGGTCGTCGGCATTCGCCTGCTTCACGACGGTTAGCGGCAGTCACTCGGGCAGGCGCGAAGCCGTCGCGGCTCGCCGCTCGTCGCCGGGAATCCGCCAGAGGCCCTCGGCAGGTAGCGCAACACCGATCGTCTCGCCCGCAGCGGGTGCCGTGCCCGGTGGGACGCGGGCCTCCAGCGAGAGACCGGCACCAGCGAGCGTCAGCCGAACGGCCGTTCCCAGATAGGTTGCGTCAACGACGGTCATCGCCAGATTAGCGTCGTCGCCCAGGGTCACGCGCTCCGGGCGGATCGTGAACGTTGCGGGCCCGTCGGGCCCCAGGACGGGAATACGTGCGCCTCCGACCGAGAGGAGACCGTTCTCGACCTCCCCGCGCAGCAGGTTGACGGAGCCGAAGAACCGCGCGACCGCTGCGCTCGCGGGTCGATCGAAGAGCACCTCCGGCTCGTCCTGCTGGACCACGGTTCCCTCGAGCATCACCGCGACTGACTGTCCGAGCTCGGCCGCTTCGGCGCGATCATGCGTGACCAGGAGCGTTGTGAGCTGGCGGGCTTCCTGGAGCGAGACGATCAGCGCCCGGAGCGATTCTCGTCGGTTTGGATCGACCGAGGCGAGCGGCTCGTCGAGGAGGAGGAGGTCGGGCTCGACGCAGAGCGCACGAGCAAGCGCGACGCGATGCTGCTCGCCGCCCGAGAGCCCTCGAATGCTGCGGTCGCCGAGCCCCGCGAGGCCCACCTCGGCGAGGAGCTCGCGAGCTCGCCGTGTTCGTTCGCGCTTGCGCACGCCGGCGAGCCGGAGCCCGAAGGCGACGTTCTCGACGATGCCGAGGTGCGGGAGGAGCCGCGGCTCCTGGAAGACGACGGCCGTGCGACGCTGGTTCGCAGGAAGGCCGTCGATGCGACGGTCGTTGATGATGATCTCTCCCTCGACCGCGGGCTCGAGCCCGGCGATCGTTCGTAGAAGCGTCGTCTTCCCAGCACCCGAAGGGCCGACGAGGACGCCCCGGTGCCCCGACTGCACGCTGAGAGAAGCGTTTCGTAGCACGGTGTGTCCGCCCGGTTGAGCGACCACGCGTCGACAATCGAGACCGCCTATCGGAGGACCTCCGCGATCCAAGACTCCTCGATCGGCCCAACCTCGCTCGCCGCGAGCTCAGGTACGACCTCTCCGAAGTCGTCGAGCAGGTACTCGCTCTCCGTGCTGGCATCGAATGCCGCCCGCTGGCTCTCGGTCAGCCGGTCGAGCTCGAGGACCGTTGGTAGACCGAGCGTGTCCGGGTCGGCCTTGGCCGCCTGCAGCGTTGGGTCGAGCAGGACATCCGCCAGGACCTGAGCGGCCTCAGCGTTCTTCGCGTTGCGTGGGATCGCCACGTAGGAAGTGTTCACGAGCGCCCCGCCACCGATCAGAAGGGGGCGAGCAGTCTCGGGGAACTGGCCTCTGCTCACCGCGCCCTGGACGAAGCCGGGGTCGTAGCTCATCGAAAAATCGACTTCGCCGTTCGCGAAGAGCTCGTTGAGTTCGGCCTCGCTCTCGGGAAAGGCATCGCCACTGCGATGCTGCAGCGGTCGCAGCTCCCGGAGTAGCGCCCATGCTGCGTCGCGTGTGCCGACGTGCTGGATGACGCTGCGAACGAAGGCGGAGCCCGTGAAGTCGGGCGGCGCCGGATAGGTGAACCGTCCCGGGTTGGCGCGTGCCCACTCCAGGAGAGCCTCGAACGTTGTGGGCGGGTCGCTTACGCGCTCCGCGTCGAACGCGAAGATGAACGCGGCCCGACTCCAGGGAGCCTCCTGGCCGTCGGTGGGGACCTGGAAGTCGAGCGCGATTGATGGATCGCCGAGATTCACGTACTGGGCGTTTGGTAGATCGGCGACCCAGTCGCTCAACCACAGCCCGGCCTCCTTGCCGGCAGCGAAATTCTCACCGTTGATCCACACCAGGTCGACGGCGCCATTCTCCTCGCCGGCGCGAAACTCGGCGACGACGCGCTGGACAGCGTCCGCAGTATCGTCGATCGGAACCCGCTCGACGTCTATGCCTCGCTGCTGCGCAGCGGGTCTGACGAGCTCGTCGATGTAGGCGTTTACGCGATCGTCGCCTCCCCACATCCAGAAGCGGACGGTTTGGCCTTCGGCCGCTCTCGCGATCTCAGCCCAGCCGTCGGTGCTCGCTATCGAGGACGCGGGAGCTGGAGCCGCAGCATCGCTGCTCCGTGACGTGGCCGCATCGCTGCTCCGACTGTCATCGCCGCCGCAGGCGGCTGCGCCAAGCGTGATCACGAGCGAGAGCAGCGCGAGCCAGAACGAGCACCGGCGGTCGCCTCGCATGACTAACGGGACACGAGATCGAGCTTGCGGATCGGCTTCCGCGGCTCGAGCGGTAGCTCCGTGCGGAGCGTTGCGACTTCGAGCGGATCGAGCACTGAGTGCTGAACGCACGCAGGCACGATCAGGTCGCTGTCTGGGTGTGCCATCGCATATGCGCACGCTTGGAGGCGCTCCTGAGTCGTACGGATGCGAGGGTCGTCGCTCATGACGTCCTGCTGCAGGAGCTCCCAGGCAGCCTTGACATCTTCGGCGTCCATGAACGCGTGGAGTCCGAACGTGATCGCGTGCACGGGCTCGCGAATCAGGTTGCGCACGCCGGCCCGCTTGAGAAGTCGCGAAGCCCAGCCCACGGTCGGAGGGATGACGCCCGGATGCCGCAATGCCGCGCGCACGATTCGCGTTGCGACCAGGCGCTTCGCCGCGTAGAAATCCATGCCACCAACGCTCTTGAAGAACCCGTCACGGGCCCGCATGTCTCCCTTGTGCTCATCGTCGAGGAGCGGAACGTATCGCTCGCCGACGTAGAAGCCCCACACGCCTCGGTTACAGCGCTCGTCACCAACCTGAATCGCCTTGTAGGGAAGTCGCGTCCCCGCACCGGCCTCGATCTGCTCCCAGACTCGCTCGTTCGTGAGCTCGCGGAAGTCGTCCTGCCAGCGCGCCGGGTTCCCGATGAACGCCGCTGGCTGGTGGGAGAAGAGGCGCCAGCCCATGTGGTGACAGTCGCGAATCACGTCCGGGATCTGCTCGACGTTGTCGGCCGTCACGGTCATGTTGTGCGCGAGGTAGTGCGTGATGCCGTACTCGCGCTCGAGCCGCTCGAACATCGCGCAGAAACGCTCGCGGAAGGGGTTGAGCTCGCGCTCGCTCCGGGGACGCTTGAGGCCGCGACGACCAACCATCGTCGTGTCGAAGTGGCCCGCGAACGAGAGGTGTTCGAATCGTGGCTCGTCGTGCTCGTCGACCGCGAGAGCGCGCAGGTAGTCGTAGTCGAAATCGCCGTGCGTGAAGCTCATCGGCTTCCGGTCGTGCCGGACCATCGCCTGCAGCGCCCGGGCGTGATCCGAAGGCGTCAGGAGCGACACCTCGCCGCCGATCAGCTGCGCGTACTGGCCGGGGCCTCGTCGCTTCCGCATGTACGCCATCTGGCGGTCGACCTCACCAACGGTGTGGTCACCATCGATGCGGACGAGGTTCGCCTCCTTCGAGTGGTAACACGGCGTGCAGCCGAAGTCGCACTTCGGAAACACGCCGTGTGTGCCCTCACACGCCGTCGTGTGCCGGCCCATCGTCTGGTTCGGGACGCGTGCGTGCTCCGGCAGCTCGTTCCAGAGGCGTTCAAGCGCGGCGGCGACCTCCGGGCCGACCGGGCGAGTGGCGAGTTCGAGGCCTCGCAAGCTGTCGAGTATCCGTCCCACAGGCGCGTCGATGGTATTCGATGCGACCGGTCTCTCCACCGGTTCCGCCTAGGTTGCAGCGCGACCGCCGCCGACGGGTGGTAGCGGGCTGTCTAGCCGGAGTAGTCGTACAACTCGAACTGGTCCCGTACATCGGGGAATCGGTTCTCGTAGCCAGCTGAGGTGAACGACAGCTGGGTGACGTTTGTGCCATCGCTGTTCATGATGAACATCTCCTCGCCACCGTCAGCGTTGTTGATGTTGACTGCGCCTGTGGTGCGCTTCGAGTTGAAGACGATGCGCCCGTCTGGAGTCCAGCCGGGATGTTCGTCGTGACCGCTATGCGACGTGAGCTGCGTCTCGAGTCCCGTCTTGGGGTCGAGAACGAAGACCTCGTAGTTGCCGGTGCGGTTCGACATGTATGTGAGCTTCTGGCCGTCGGG